>JAGCVU010000137.1 GCA_017962175.1 Bacteroidales bacterium
AGGAGCGGTTTTACCCATAGGATAATGCTCTTTTTCGTAAGAAATCACAATATCAGACATTATCATAAGTTCAATGGCGTTTTTATCGTCGGGTGATGTAGTATCATCTACCAACGGCAAAAGTGTTTCTATTTTGTCTAACGCATATTCGTATATATTCTTTGTAATCTTCATAACTCTAAGTTTTATATTTTTGACACATCAATATTATCATATTCGGCATGAGTTCCAACAAAACGGATGAAAATATGCCCGATAGTAAACTTTACAACGACAACAAGTCTATATTTGTTACCTTTTATATTAAACACATAATGTTGATTACCTACATAGTCGGTGGCGGGGTAATCTTTTTTTATGTCGGCTAAATTGCGCCATACTGCATTCTCAGCAACATCGTACCATTGTTCAAGAGCATTCTTAGCATCACCATGACCACCTGAACTATAAAACTCCACCAACTTTCTATGTGATACGATTCTCATTTAATAGTTTTTGGGTTTAAAATGGCAAAGATACACATTATTAATATACTTATAACAAATCATCCAACTGGTCTACAAATGCTTCCGACGTAAAAAATGGAATATTTGAGAATCCGAAGTGATGACGATCGTTGGTTATAATATAATCGCAATTGGCGGTTTTGGCACATTGATATTGAAGCATATCTTCAAAATCAGGAGCAGGTTGAGCTATGGCAGATAGCACGTCGGCTTTGCTTAGCGGTAAAATATCCACCATAGTAGATATTTGTCGTAGAGCGTTATACTTTTCTTCTTGTGTGCGTCCCTTAATGATATATGCTAAGTTTGCAAAACTAAGCGATGAAGCATACAAAAGTACCTCTCCTGAATACCCACAAGCAAAAATAGTTTCGGCATTATCGGCACCCTCTCGGTTGTCGATAAAGTCGATAAGTATGTTTGTATCAATAAAAATCCTTTTCATTTTTGCATAATATAGGCTAACCGAGGATCATTGGCTATGTCTTCTTCGGTGATATGTACCATTCCTCGTAATTTTTTGATAGAGGGTGGCAATTCTCTAAGACGTTTTGAAACAGGTATTTGGCGTGGATTTTCATCTGCCTTTGGTTGGTTGCGTACTAAATCCTTTACAAAAGTGAGTATCTTTTGCAATAAAACCTCGCTTTCGAGCAAGGGGTTGATTTCTTGAAATAGTTCCGCACGAAGTTCTAATGTTGTCATAATGCTATTGTTTTTTGCTTTATGATGGCAAAGATAGGGAATTATATTGTATTTGGCAAATGCAATACCTTTTATTTATCATTGTAATGACCGTATGCCGACAGCACATCTACATAAACATCTGATTCAAATATGCGGTAAACAAGACGGTGCTTTTTGGTAAGTTCTCTACTCCAACGTCCTTCGGGTTTGCCTTTTAATGGTTCGGGATGTCCTAATCCGGTTTTAGGATGTTCTTTAAGTTCAGTTATAAATCTGTTGGCTTTGGCAAAAACATTAGGTTCGCTCTTTGCAAGCCGTTGCAAATCGGTGGCGGCTTCGGGTGTGATTATTACTCTATATGCCATAGCCGTTGCGATTTAAAAATGCTGTTAAATCTTCGTTTGGAAGCATTTCCATTCCTTCTCCTCGGGCAATCTGACGCTCTGCACGGTCTAATTTTGCAAAAAACTCATCCTTTGTCATTAGCGTTTCATCTTGTTTTTTGGCAACTAACTTTTTAGCGTAGGCGAGCAACTTTTTCATAAGCCCCTCATCAGATGCCAACTGCCCCATGGTGTAGAAAAGTTCGGAGTTTAGTTCTAATGTTGTCATAATGCTATTGTTTTTTGGTTTATGATGGCAAAGATAGGGAATTATATTGTATTTGGCAAATATTTTTTGGGGGAGATTGATGTTTGGCGGACGAGCCGTCCGCACTCCATGTTAACAAATTATTAAAATCATTCTATCCACGTGGCAAATCTATGGCAAATACGTATATTTGTATACGGTGCGGATTAAACCCCTGCACCGCGACGATATTACATACGACTTTAACCGTACTCAGAACTAAGCCTGGAAACTTGTTTCTCGAAGTAGGAATAAAGATCACTCACGGAATGCCTGTAATGGGGATTCTGTACACCTCTGTTAGGGACATACCTTTGGTGTGTCTATCTAACTATTAGAGGTGTACGGTTTCTTTCCAGGCTTACCGTGAGTACGAATAGTTAGGTGCACACCTTTTTTTGTGTGGCATAGGTTTCTTACATGCAGGTATTTTTCAGTAGCAAGGGGATGGGTACATAGTACTAACTTTTAATTTTTAAGTAACTATGAAAAAACTTATTGTACTTTACGGAGAAGAAAATTCCGGAAAAACGATTACACTAAAAATGGTGTATCAACAATTAAAAAAAATGAATCTATTGGAAACCTATTGGTTTAAGTATTATGATTCAGACGGAAGACATAACGATTTTCGTGATGTTCTTGTTTTACCCAAGCCTGATAGTTTTCTATCACTAAGAGGAGATGAGTTTGATAGTGAAAAACCTGATGATTTGGATAAAGCATTTCCTGATGATATTGATAATGATTTTCTGGATGAATTAGACAAAAAAGGATTGGATGATTATTTCAAAACAATGGATTTCCGTCAACTCAAAATAGAAGAAATAGAAAATACACAAGAAGATGGCGAGGATGAAGATGAGTATTTTGAAGAAGAATCAACAAGAGAGTCACCCAAAGGGATAAATCTTGACAAACTTATTGCTGATGTTGCCAAATTGGAATCGAAAAATCTTTTTACTATTGGTTTAATTTTGGAAGGAGATTATGGATTCTTGCATAGAAAAACCCGTAGCACAACGACACACCATAAACGTTCCTTATACAATCACTTACAAGAATTGAGTTTTTGTGATGTAGTAATATGCGCTTGTTCTATACTAAAAGGTGTTTCAACACCTGTGTATAAACCAGTCAATTGTGTTGCCCATTTTATACGAACTTATAAAGGAAGTCTTAAATACTATGTGGAACGTTCTCATCATTATGGACGAGTTGGATGGGCTAAGAAACTGAAAGACGATAAGGATATCGCCAATAAAATTATTAAACATATTTAAAATTTAGGAAATCCTCTTTGTCCATACGGCATTGAGGATTCCCTTTAACTTAATACATTAAACCTATGAAAACTATATTAACAATATTGATATCTTTGGTTACTATTGTTGGCTCTGTATTAGGTCAAGAAACAGAGCCAGATTATTTGTGTTTTAAGGTTACCAAAGGAACGAAAATATCTTTAAAACGTGTAATTGGAAATACTTACGAATCAGTCTATAAACCAAATCCCAAAATACAATATTCAATAGACAAAGAAACATGGAAGGATCTATCACTATCAAAGGAAATAACGATAAATATTAACTGTAATGTTTATTTTAGAGGCAATAACCCAGATGGAATAAGTAATATAAATAACTACGTATATTTTAGCGTTTCAAAAAGTTTTGAATGTAGTGGTAATTTAATGACTTTAATTGATGGAGTTGGAGAAATTACTCAAATACCAAATCTACATGGGTGTTTTAATTATCTCTTTTCTGAATGTCCATTAACAACAGCACCAAAACTACCTGCTACAACATTAGTTGGATCATGCTATGCATATATGTTTAAAAATTGTACTTTATTAAAAACACCACCTGCTTTACCTGCAACTACATTAGCAATTTGTTGCTATCAACAAATGTTCGCGGGTTGTACATCACTGGAAGAAGCCCCCAAGTTACCGGCAACAACATTAGCCTCTTTATGTTATGAAAGTATGTTTTCAAGTAGTGCAATATCTATTGCGCCTGAATTACCTGCGACACAATTAGAGGGTGGTTGTTATAGATCTATGTTTTCAAATTGTAATAATTTAGTTGCTATGCCTAAAATTTATGCTACACAATTTACAACATCTTCATGTGATAGAATGTTTAGTTATTGTGATAATTTGAGTTATATATCAGTAAATTTTAAAACATGGAGTAGTAATTCTCCTGACTCTGAAAAATGGGTAAATGGAGTATCGTCTACCGGTACATTTGTTTGTCCGAGAAGTTTAAGTAAAATTTATAATGTGAATAGAATACCTCCCACTTGGAAAATTAAGTACATTGAAGACCTTCATTCGATTACAATTCCCGAATCTTCCAAACCATACATAACAATCAATAAAACAATTGAACTTGATAAAGGAGATAAAGTTTCTTTTTCTATTACCGACCGAACTGACGAAGGTCTGACTGCCACGGTAACAGTTCAAGGTACAGAACCTATTGAACCCACACAATCGGGTAATGATTATACATTTACTATGCCCGCTGAGGATGTTACTATTAGTGTAACTTATTCATCAACACCTATTAATTATACTATAACCGCTGACGAATATTCTTCGGCAGATAAAACAGAGGCAAGCGAAGGGGAAACTGTAAATGTAACCTTTGTAAATAGAGATGGTTATAATCTTACCTCTGCTACTTATAATGGCAATCCTTTGACTATCACCAACAACAATGCATCCTTTACAATGCCTGCCGAAAATGTAACAATTGCCACTACCTACACCAAAATTGATTACACCATCACCGCCGACCAATATTCTACACCAAACAAAACCACTGCTAATGTTGGTGATGAGATAACTGTAACTTTTGCAAAAAGAGATGGTTATAATCTTACCTCTGCAACATATAACGGAACGGCGTTGAATATCACCAACAACGCAGCCTCATTCACAATGCCTGCGGCAAATGTGACGATAGCAACTACTCACACCAAAATAGATTATACCATCACCGCTGACCAATATTCCACACCAAACAAAACCACAGCAAATGTTGGTGATGAAATTACAGTAACTTTTGCAAAAAGAGATGGTTATAATCTTACCTCTGCCACATATAACGGCACGGCGTTGAATATCAGCAACAATACAGCATCGTTTACAATGCCTGCGGCGAATGTAACCATTGCCACTACTTACACCAAAATCGATTACACCATCACCGCTGACCAATATTCCACACCAAACAAAACCACAGCAAATGTTGGTGATGAAATTACAGTAACTTTTGCAAATAGAGAAGGTTATAATCTTACCTCTGCTACTTATAATGGCAATTCTTTGACTATCACCAACAACACGGCATCCTTTACAATGCCTGCGGCAAATGTGTCAATCGCAACCACTTACACGCCTATTGAATACAATGTTACAGCCGGAGAATATATTACCGCCAATAAATCCAAAGCCACAATTAACGATCAAGTGTCGTTTACTGTTGCCGACCGCACGGCTGATGGCTACCAATTAAATAAGGTGTTGATAAATAACACTGAAATTTCGGGAACGTCGTTTAATATGGCTGATTATTTAACGGATGTAACTATAACGGCGATGTATTCTAAAATTGGTTATACAATTAACTCCGATGCTTATTCCACACCAAATAAAACCACAGCAAATGTTGGTGATGAGATAACAGTAACTTTTGCAAACAGAGATGGTTATAATCTAACCTCCGCAACCTATAACGGCACAGCATTGACCATCACCAACAACAAGGCATCGTTTACAATGCCTGCCGAAAATGTAACAATTGCAACCACTTACACCAAAATAGATTATACCATCACCGCTGACCAATATTCCACACCAAACAAAACCACAGCAAATATTGGTGATGAGATAACAGTAACTTTTGCAAACAGAGATGGTTATAATCTTACATCTGCTACTTATAATGGCAATCCTTTGACTATCACCAACAACACGGCCTCATTTACAATGCCAGCGGCAAATGTCACCATTGCCACCACTTACACAAAAGTTGATTACACCATCACTGCCGACCAATATTCCACACCAAACAAAACCACTGCAAATGTTGGCGATGAAATTACAGTAACTTTTGCAAACAGAGATGGTTATAATTTAACATCCGCCATTTACAATGGCACACCTTTAAATATTACAAACGGTGCGGCGCAGTTTACAATGCCTGCGGCAAATGTAACGATTGCAACAACACACACGCCTATTGAATATAATATTACTGCCGGTGAGTTTGTTACTGTTGATAAAACAAAAGCAACCATCAACGACCAAGTATCTTTTACAGTTGCTGACCGTTCAAAAGATGGTTATCAATTAGAAAAAGTACTGATTAATAATACTGAGTTTACGGGTACTTCGTTTAATATAGCTGATTATTTAAAGGATGTAACTATTACTGCACAATATTCCAAAATCGGTTATACCATTACAACTGATGATTATTCATCAACGAATAAAGCCACGGCAAATGTGGGTGATGTAGTAAATGTAACATTAAAAAATAGAACCGGTTATAACTTAACATCTGCAACTTACAATGGTACACCTTTAAATATTACTAACGGTGCGGCACAATTTACTATGCCTGCGGCAAATGTAACAATTGCAACCACTCACACACCTATTAAATATAATATTACAACCGGTGAGTTTGTTACAGTTGATAAAACAAAAGCAACTATCAACGACCAAGTATCTTTTACTGTTGCTGACCGCACAAATGATGGCTTCAAATTAGATAAGGTGTTAGTAAATAATACTGAGTTTACGGGTACATCATTTAATATGGCTGATTATTTAAAGGATGTAACTATTACGGCGGTTTATTCTAAAAATAGTAATCCCATTGTGGAATACACTATTACAAACGATGAGTTTTCTACCACCGACAAAGCATCGGCAAATGAAGGTGATGTTATTACTGTAACATTTACAAATAGAGTCGGTTATATCCTTACATCTGCATCTTACAATGGTACAGAATTAACCATTACAAACGACGCGGCGCAGTTTACCATGCCTGCGGCAAATGTAACTATTGCAACTACTCACACACTTATTGAATACAAAATTACAACCGGGGAGTTTGTTACTGTTAACAAAACAAAAGCAACTATCAACGACCAAGTATCTTTTACAGTTGAAGACCGCACAAATGATGGCTACAAATTAGATAAGGTTTTAGTAAACAATACTGATTTTTCGGGAACATCATTTAATATGGCTGATTATTTAAAGGATGTAACTATTACGGCGGTTTATTCTAAAAATAGTAATTCCGTGGTGGAATACTCTATTACAAACGATGAGTTTTCTACTACCGACAAAGCATCGGCAAATGAAGGTGATGTAATAAATGTAACATTTACAAATAGAGATGGTTATAATTTAACATCGGCAACTTACAATGGTACACCTTTAAATATTACAAACAATGCAGCACAATTTACTATGCCAGCGGCAAATGTAACGATTGCAACTACTTACAAACCCATCAAAAACGACAAACTCCTTATCGTTGATGATATAATAGTGGAGGCTGACGGATATTGCGCCGGAGATGTGCTGAGGTTGTCGTTTAAGACTACTTGCAAAAAGGGCAAATATCAGATTATGTTTTCGGAACGCGCCAAGACCGAGGGGTTCGTTGATTTGGACTTTGCCGATATTGAAGATTCGGAACGTCAGACGGCAAAGTTTGATATTCTATCATCGACCAATTATGGTAATTATCAAGGCTTTATACGTGTGGTAGATGTCGATGGCAACGAAGGTGCGGCGTTTCCTTTTGGATTTAACATCGATTATCCCAACGATATTATTGAAACCAAGTATGCCGATTTGATTTGCGTTAACAATTTCAGTCACAACTATGTAGCGTATCAATGGATGAAAAACGGCAAGGAGATTGCCGGCGCCAACAAGCAATTTTATATTGATTATCCTGCGCTCAATGGTGTTTACAATGTGATTGTTACCGACAAAAACGGCAATAAGTTTAAGGTGTGCGACTTCCGTGCGGCAGAACTCAAAACCAAGAGCGCACCCAAACCATCGGTAAATGTTTATCCTAACCCTGCGCTTAGTATGCAACCTATTACAATAGAGTTGGTTGGGGTAGATATTTCCGAAAAATGCGAAATAATGCTTTACACACATTCGGGAGCGTTGGTACAAAAGATTGCCGATGCCAAAACATTGAATGTGGTATATTTAAAATCAGGCATTTACACCGGCGTGGTGGTTATTAACGGTAAAAAACTAACTTTTAAACTGATAGTAAACGATTAATTATGAAAAAAATGATTTTAACGGCAATGTTGCTCGCTTTGGCGGGCGGCATTTTTGCCCAAGATAACAGCGGAAACTATATTACATTTGATTTTGGAACGGGCTTGCAAAGTTTGTTGTACAAGATTGACGGCTTTGAAAACAAGTTGGGTGCAGGCGTTAAAGTAGGTCTCGGCTATAAACGGCTGTTCAACGACCATATAGGCTTGTTTGCAGGTGTGCAGTTTGCCAATTACAATAGGTCTGCCACCGCCGCATTTGTGCAAAGCATTGATAATGCGATAGATGAAGATGGCAATAATTACACTCACCGCACATCGTTCAACAATCTTAAAGAGCGTCAAAAATCTGGGCAGATTATGATACCCGTTGAGTTTGTGTATGTAACATCATTGGGCGAAAAGTTTAAGTTTCAGGCAGATGGAGGTTTTTATGCTGGGTTTTCGGTAGGCAGTTCGTTTCGCACGGTAGACGGCAATTTAGACACCCGCCGCTATTACTACGAGCAAGACCTTGTAGTCGATGGCGATTATCCTCAACATAGTCTTTACACAGCCAACGAATTTAGCGGAAGTTACGATTTAAAGGCATCATTTGGCGGCTTGATGTCGCTGCGGTTGTTATATCCCGTTGACGACAAGTTTACACTCACCGCCGGATTTTATGGAATGATATCGTTTACATCAGTGATTTCCAAATCGGACAACATTCTCTACGACCCCGATTGTATGTCGATAGATGCATATTCTGATACGCATTACAATGGTGTGCTAAACTCTGCGTTGGCTGATAAGGTAAAACCGTTTGGCGTAGGCATGATGGTGGGGTTTGAGTATGGGTTTTAACCAACCACCCTCACGCCACCATCTTCTATCACTATCAAATGTTGTTTATACAATCCGCCAATTGCTTTTTTGAATACCTTTTTGCTGATGCCGAATACACGCATGATGTCGTCGGGTGAGGATTTGTCGGAATATGGAAGGTAGCCGCCGTTGTCTTTGATTTTTTGGAGGATGGCTTCTTCGGATGAATCCACAAGTTTGGCACTTGATTTTTCAAGCATTACGTCGATGCGGTTGTCTTCGCGAATTTTGTTAACATAGCCGTAGGTGTATTCGCCTGAATGTACGGGGCGGAACATTTCAGAATTGTAAATCATTCCCCAATGAGCATTGTCTACAATCACCTTGTAGCCAAGTTCAGTGCGCTGATGGATAAATATTTCAACACGTTCGCCGTGGTAATATTTTGGGTCGCGGGGGTCGAGAAACTTGTTGAGTTTTTGCGAGGCTACAATTCGGTTGGTATTTTGATCTAAATAGATATACACAAAGCATTTGCGACCAACACTGGGACGGTCTTTTTGTTCGGAGAACGGCAAAAGGAGGTCTTTTTCTAAGCCCCAATCAAGGAATGCGCCCACCTTTGAAGTTTGCACACATTCGAGCCACGCAAACTGTCCCACATGAGCAATTGGCATATCGGTGATAGCCACAAGACGGTCTTCGGAGTCGGTGTAAACAAAAGCTTCAACTTCGCGGCCAATCTTCATATCTGGCGTAACGTAGCGTTTGGGCATAAGAATTTCACCGAGGTCTTCACCGTTGAGCATCAAGCCGTTGGGACACTCACGGAGAATGGTCATTTTATTGCTGTAACCTATTTCTATCATAAAAAAATGTGTTTACTTAATTGTTGGCGTCGTCGGGACGCTTAAATGGTGTTAGTTTGTCGTTGTCCATTTTTAGATATGGGAAAATGGATGTAACGAGACTTGTGCTTAGATACGTAAGACGACTACTTTTGGCACTTTTGGGCAAGAATGCCACATGTTCATCGAGTTTAAACATTGCAATCAAAAAAACAGCCGCTATAAAAAAATACTTAACTGCGCCAAAAACTGCGCCCAATGCCCTATTGGTAAATCCCTTGTTGATACCGGCTATATGGTTGCTTACTTTTCGATTTAATTGCAAAGTAAGATAGATTACTCCACAAAACAACACCACCAGCACAAACATAGCCAAGAGGTCGTTGATAAGGCTTATAGAATCCAACATATTGTAAACCTGCTTCGACACATTAACACAGATAGTGAGACCAATGAGAACAGAAAACAAAGAGATAGTTTGCACAATTACTCCCTGCGTAAATCCACGGTAAGCGCCCACCAATATCAGGCCTATCATAATAACATCAAACAGGCTGACCCATACGGTAAATTCAATAGTATCGTTCATAGCACAAAAAATTTGTCTGCGTAAAATTACAAAAAATATTTACAGTGTTATAAACCAATGTATATTTTTTTCAGAAATATTTCAAAAATTGTTTACACCATCGGGAATCGGCACAAATTGATACCCCAAATCAGAATAGTATTCAAGAGTCTGACGAAGTGCGTATTTTTGTCGCGGCTCGGCTTTTACATTATCGTGAAACACGATAATAGAGCCATCTGAAGCGTTGCGTTTTACATTTTGCCAGCACTCTTCGGGCGAAATTCTGCGATTGTAATCCTCAGAAAGTACATCCCACAGCACTATGGTCTTTTCTTGATGTATCATACGCGACTGTTTTTTGTTGCGCAAAATTCCGTGCGGCGGACGAAAGAGATTGGTTTTTACATAGTTGTCGGCAAGATGCATATTTTCTATATAGGGTTCTATCTTGCAGCGAGTAGCCTTTAGATGATTAAAAGTATGGTTGCCCACACTGTGACCTTCGGCTATAATACGCTGATAAATATCAGGATAGCGTTGCACATTTTCGCCTACACAAAAGAACGTTGCCTTAGCTCCAAACTCGCTGAGAGTGTCTAATGTAAACGGTGTAAGTTCTGGAATGGGGCCGTCGTCGATGGTGATATACATCAACTTACGACCCTCCACAAGCGGCATCTTCCAAAGGAAGTACTTGAAAAAAAATCTAACCCACTGAGGAGGATGCACTATCAAATCCATAAACTACATACGTTGAGGATCACACAAATAGAGATATATTGCTATAATCTGCTGGCTGGTAGTTGACAGCGACTGATACCACTGTGAAAAAGCCTGCGAGTTCATATCCATTGTTTCAAATTTTTGAACCTCTGGCATTGTGCTCAACAGCTTTTGGAATCGTTCGGCAATTTTACCAGCCTCAGAGTCGTGGTTGTCGAGCATTACTCTTACAATCTCGTGAGCATAAGCACACGAGCGATAGCGGTCTTCGGCAACGGTAGAAGCCTGTTCATCATCGAGCGACTGGAAAAATGTAATTTCCTGCTCTGTTTGTTTAACAAGCACATCCATATTGTTGCGAGCGGTTTCTATGTCGCCAACTTTGTAGTAACTATCGGTCAAGAATATATCGTAAAACGACGGAGGCACGCAGTTGAAAGGCATTACCTCGTAGCAACGGTTGAGAACTTCACGAGCCTTGTCTTTTTTCTCTTCAAGAAGAAGTTTGTCGATCAAACGAGAGAATGTACTCTTAACATTCATCAACATACGCAAGTTGTTTTCGTCGAGATAAACACGCGGGTCGTTGATACCGCCCCATTGAAATTTCTCCATCAAAGCATTGTACAGAATGTCGGTATTGATAGAACCCTTGTCGGCGTTTTGCGAAGGATCAACCTTAACAGGTACCAACCTATAAGTAAAGCCATCAAGGCGGAAATATCCGTCGAGATTCTGATAAGCCTCGCTTCCTACAGTAATTGCAAAATATACAGGACGTTCCCAATTGTTTTGAGCCAACATATCAAGAACCATCAATTGACCTTTGCGAATATACTGACTTGGATGTGTCCACTTAACAGCGTCAACAATCAGAGCCGAATCTTTGGCAGGAACAGTTCCGTTGGCTATCACTTTTTGTTTGTCAACAGGAAGCATAAAGTTGAGAGTGGGCACAAAATCAGATTTTTCGCCCGACTGAGATACCAATTTCGACATGTCGCTATCGTCGGCTACAAACTCAATCAAACTTTTAAGCGGAGCCGGAGCGTTGCAAACATCGCGAAGCAAAGCATCTGAATCGTCTTTGATATTCTTTAAACTTTCAGGCGAAATGCCATACTGTTGAGGATTGGCATTCAAAGTGTTGATCAGTGCAACAATTTTTGAAAACTGAGTAACTTTATGATTAGCAAGAGCCTCGTAATCAGATTGATGTTTCTGTTTAAAATCAGAATTAGCAAGCAGTGCCAAAAAATCGTTGTACAATTTTTCAAAACGTGGCAAAAACTCCGGATTAGCGTCAAATTTCTCGTTGACAAATAGCGCATCTTGTTTGCTGTAATATACGATGTCGCGAGTGCCAGCAACATATTGATCGTGAGTGAGACTAATAGGCAGCGGAGCCGATTCGTAAGCGCGACGTTTCATTTGGTCGGCATACCAGTCGGTGTTGATATAAGCAAGGTTTACCACACGCACATCGGTACGATAGCCTTCCACCTCCTGAACATACCAGAGAGGGAATGTATCGTTGTCGCCATTAGTAAAGAGTATTGCGTTGGGTTCGCACGAGTCGAGATAGTTTTTGGCAAAATCGCGAGCAGTGTAACGGTACGAACGGTCGTGGTCGTCCCAGTTTTGGAAAGCCAAAAGAGCAGGCGACACCAAACATACTGCACACACAGCAGCCACAGCCACAGTATTGTCTTTCAAATACTTTTGCAAAGACTTATAAAGAAACGCCACACCTAAACCTATGTAAATGGCAAAGGCATAAAACGATCCGGCAAAAGAGTAATCCCTTTCGCGGGGTTGATTCGGTGTTTGGTTGAGGTAGATGATAATAGCCACACCGGTAAAGATGAAAAACAGCATTACCACCCAGAAATAATTTTTACCTTCTTGATTTTCACGAAGCATAAAAATCATTCCTAAAATAGCTAATATCAGCGGAATAAAGAAATATTTATTATTGCCTCTATTGTTTTTCAAGTAGTCGGGCAAAAGATCCTGATCTCCAAGACGTGCATTGTCGATAAAACTAATGCCGCTGATCCAGTTGCCGTTGATAACACTGCGCTCATTGCCCTGAATATCGTTTTGACGTCCCACAAAATTCCACAAGAAATAGCGCAAATACATATATCCAATTTGGTAATTGAACATAAACTTCAAGTTTTGAGCAAATGTGGGTTTTACAGAAACGTCTTCAATACCAGCCCAATACTTATAGCCCTGAACATGCTGAGGATCGGGACTGTACATACGCGGGAAAATAGTAGTGGAAGCTGGGTCGTAATGACGAATTGTCTTATAATCAACAATTTCGTAACGACCGTCTTTTTGAATGTATGTAGGACTTCCGTTTTCGTAACTTACAAGTTGCGAGTTGAAATATTCGCCCGAAAACAACGGACGGTCGCCATATTGTTCACGGTTGAGATACGATTGCAACGAGAATACATTATTCGGGTCGTTCTCGTCCATAGGCGGGTCGGCGGCGCTACGAATACATATCATTGCAAACGATGAGTAACCAATGATAATAACTGTAACACAGAGAATTATGGTATTCAGCACCGGTTTTGCCTTTTTGTATGTGTAATAAAGTCCAAACACCAACGCACCAATACCCAAAATAGCGTAAATAATTGTGCCGGTGTTGTATGGAGCGCCCATTCCGTTGGTAAACATCAATTCAAATATCGACGCCAACCAAACCACTCCGGGAATTATCACATAAAGAATACCTCCAAGTATCAATGTGGCAATTACAAAGGCTTTTACCACACCTTTAACATCGGTTTTGTATTTCTTAAAGTAATAGACAAAGACAATAGCCGGAACTGCCAATAAATTAAGCAAATGCACGCCGATAGAAAGTCCCATCAAGTAGGCAATCAGCACCAGCCAACGGTTTGCATATTTTTGGTCGGCACATTCTTCCCATTTGAGTATGCACCAAAAAACCACAGCGGTAAAGAGGCTCGACATAGCGTAAACTTCGCCTTCCACTGCCGAAAACCAAAATGTATCGGTAAATGCAAAACTCAATGCGCCAATCACACCGCTACCGATAATCACAATAGCCTTAACCATTGGCACTTGACTATCATTGCCGCATAAAATTCTACGAGCAATATGGGTGATACTCCAATAAAGGAAAAGCACGGTAAAACCTGAAGCCAACGCACTCATACTGTTGATCATAACGGGCACTTTGGTAACATCTCCAAAGGCGAAAAGCGAGAAAAAGCGTCCGAGAATCATAAAGAGAGGTGCTCCCGGCGGGTGTCCCACTTCTTGGCGAAATGCGGTAACAATAAACTCACCGCAATCCCAAAAACTTGCAGTAGGCTCAATAGTAAGTATATAGCACAACGTTGAAATGGCAAACACCACCCAACCTGCTATAATATCGGTATATTTAAAGTTTTTCATTACGATATGTTTTTTGAATCAGGGGGCAAAGTTAAAAAACTATTTTTTCTTTCCCAAAACACTCGTTTGTATGAAATACGACAAATATCTTGCATTTTCGCTGTGACGTTTTGCCGAGGGGTGATAGTCGGCACCATAGCCAAGCGAATCGTCTTGCTCTTGAAAATCAAAACGGTAAACACGGCTATCGTTTTGGCGATACATAGTGGTGACTGTATTCATAATCACATCGTTGAGCACTTGTCCGTCTTCGTCGTGAAGCATAGGACTATTGCACAAAACGATTTTGGCTGCAGGATAATGTTTGCGAACAGTTTTTACAAAGGCAATGTAAGCCACAGTAAATTTTTCCTTGTCGTAGCCTTTGGTGCTTAAATCATTTGTACCCAAGCAAATAACCACCACATCGGGTTTTGAGTCGGCAAATGTCCATTGCACGGTAGAATCTGAGATAAGAGCATTTTCGTAAACACGAGGCATAGGCCATTCTGAACCAGCCGGATTGTCGTTGAAATTTCTATAAACACCTATTCCTGAGCGTGCTACCACTGTGGCTTCGGCATCAAGAGTTTTGGCGGTAAGTCCGGCAAACGATTTAGCAAAATTGCCAGTGCTGTCGGCGTAATGGTCGTTGGGATCGTTTGACTCAACACCGTAGCCACAGGTAATAGAATTGCCTATGAACTCGATTTTCAGTTTTTTATGCACCGGTTTGAGTATTTTGGCATCCTTATCCACTGCGAAACCTTTGATTACGGGATTACAGAAAATACCTTCGGAAACGAGCATAATCTTTACAGAATGTTCGCCTTTGGTAAGATTTTGTGCAAGCGATATTTCGGTAAATTCGTCGGTAGAACCATTGTAAGTATCAAATCTCTGATATGCTGCTCCGTCAACACTTTTTACAAAATATCCAGCCGACGGTTTTAGCCAAACGCTACACTGAGTACCTAAAAATCTGATGGTAAACGCAGTGCCGGGATAGATAAAACGAAGTTTGTTGCCGTCAACAATTTGGCGACCTTCAACCATAATATTCGGATCGGTAGCGTTGACAAATTTAGAATCTTGAGCGCACAACATCTGTGCACATATAACTGAAACCAAGAGGGATAAGAATAATTTTTTCATTTTGGTATATTAATTTTTCAATACATCTTTTCTTTTAATGTAAAACATCGACAATGTTTTGCGTGGAATGTCGAACAGCAGGAGCAAAAACAACACAAACGAAACTCCCCACAACACCATAATATTAAAGAAGAATGTAGGAATTTTGTGGTTGAGAATGATTTTTACCGGAGCAAAGAAATGTGCACGTCCACAGTCTGACACCGGCTCCATAAACACGGGGTCTTTTTTCTGAATAAGTCTGTGGGCGGGCGAAAAATAGATTTTCTTAACAGCTCGCTTATTGAGAACATATTCTGCAAGACGTTCGTTGTAGTTGTTCTGTTTTAAATTAACAAAATAATCAGCACCAAATTGCTCTTGTATCTGCGTTATTTTCTGTTCGCGGATCTGATTTACCGAATCGGCAGCTATCACAAAAAACTGTCTACGCTCTTCCAAATAATTCAACAATGCTAAACCTTCTTTGGAGGTAAACGCAAACGGTTCGAGAGTCTCCATTCGGTTGTAATTAAAATTTTTGTCGCGATAGTTGAGATACTCAACCTCATTTTTCACTATCTGCAACATATTTTCAAAATCGTAACGTTTCTGAGGATTATTGCTCAGCGAAACACATTGAGTAGTAATGGTTTCCAACTCAGGAAACAGAAACGATGATAAATAAATGCAGCGACTTTTTTGCATATCCAAATCAAAGAACTCTCGCTCGTAATAGTTGTCGGCAAATTGTTCTACCATCAACGCCTCATAGCCCCAACGCGAAATCATCAGGTCGCCAATTATAGGCACGTTTATCTTGTCGCTAACGCTTTCGTGAATATCGTCGAAATCTATCATTGCACCGCCCAAAAGCAATTGAGGCACAAGTATAAACGGTATCAGCACATAGATAGCAATCACCGAATCCAAAGCCGAGGATATTATCAATCCAAGAATATTGGCGGCACACGCCGTGCTAAACATCACTATCCAATATGGCAAAGTCATTCCATCTATTTCGAGAATAAGATTTCCAAGCACCACAAACGACAATGTTTGTACAGCCGAAATGGAAAAAACAATTACCACTTTACTTGAAATATAACTAAATCTACTGAGGTTTAGAAACTTTTCACGTTCCAAAATTCGTCGGTCGCGAATTATTTCTTCTGCCGACGAGGTAAGTCCGGTAAACAATGCCACCACAATCACCATAAAGAGAAATGCCGGTAGATTTTTATTGTCGGCAAACACGTAATTGCCCTCATCGTTGATATATTTGGTAAAGAATCCGAGAATAAATGCCAACAACGGAGCTTCTAAAAAAGTAATAATAAGATACTGTATATTAGTAAGTTTTGCCAAAATATCTCGTTTACAAAATACTCCAAATTGTCGCAACAGAGATGGTATCTTAAATTTTTCCTTTGGCAAATCTAACACCGGTAACGGAAGCACCGGCTCGGCGTCGAAAGCAAGATAACGGTTGTAAAAGTTGTGCCACTCCTCGGGCTGCACTTTGCGTTTTTGTGTATAGCGTCCAAATTGGTTAACCACCTTACCCTCTATAATACTGAGTATCTGTTCGCTATCCACATTACCACACTCAGGACACTCGCTCTCGCCGGCGTCTGCCATTCCGCTCATTCGTTTAAAATACGATATGGCTTCTATCGGGTTGCCATTGTAGACCACATATCCGCCTTTGTCCATAACCCAAAGTGTATCAAACATTTTGAAGGTATTAGACGACGGTTGGTGAATATTCACAATCACAATTTTGCCTTTAACAGCCTGTTGTTTTAGCAGTTGCATCACCATTTCGCTATCGGTGCTGCTGAGACCCGATGTAGGTTCGTCAACAAACAAAACAAGAGGTTCGCGCACAAGTTCAAGAGCAATATTCAAACGTTTGCGCTGACCACCGCTAATCACTGTATTGATGGCATTTCCCACTCGAAGATCTTTAATTTCGGTAAGGTCAAGATCGGCAAGAATACGGTTAACGTGAGCCTCAATTTCCTCGTTGGGAAGATTGCCCAAGCAAAGGCAAGTATTATAGTAAAGATTTTGATATACAGTAAGTTCTTCAATTAAAAGGTCGTCTTGAGGCACAAGACCAATCACACCGGCGGCACTGTGTTGTTTTTCGTTGATAGGCACGCCGTTGAAATAAATTGTACCCGAGTGAAGTGGATATTTGCCGGTAAGCACATTGAGTAGTGTACTTTTTCCGGTGCCGCTTCCGCCCATAATTCCAACCATAGTTCCCGACTCAAGATAAAAACTAAATGGCTGTAAACCATTGGCACACTGTTTATAATGAAACGAAATATCCGATGCAGCAAAAGTAATATGTTCGCTTGATTCTGACTGCAAAAAGATACTTGCTACCTCGTTTTGATATATTACGCCGATATTTGATCCGCTGATAATGCCGCCATTGCCAAACTGCACACAGCGGTCGTGCTCAATGTTGCGATTGTTGAGTTGCAAACGTTGATTGCCCGAATAAATGAAGAAAAATTCCTCCACAGGACGTATATAGAGAATACGTATTGTGCCGTCCATCTCTTGCGAACAGATGTGATGAACTCCCAATGTGGAACTACTGTCGCTATTGATAAACAAAAAGTCGGAAAGGTCGGCGGCTTCGTTCATCTTGTTTTTTACAAACGCCAAAATATTTTGAAAATCACGTCGAGAGATATTAAAAGAATCGCTCACGGTGCTCACAAAATCGGTTTCGGTCTCGGTGATGATATCATCGGTGTAGACGTATTCCACCAACTGAATCAACACTATAAACTTCTCTTTCTGATGGAGTTCGGCGTTGATCTGTCGACAAATTTTCAACACTCGTACACTGTTGAGCGACACCTGTTTACGTTCGCTCATTTTGCGTGTATCTTTCAGTCCCTGCTCATCAACATATCTGTCAAACTTAGCGAGATACTCCTCAACTGCATCCGAACTCAAAAGACGCTGCAGATACGCACAAACCACATTGCGCGCATCTTGAGTATACCGTCCGTCACCACAGTCGGTAATCAAGGCAAAGAGCCTCATAAGGGCGTCAAGAATTTTCTCGTTCATTTTGCAATCGTAAGTCCGAAAAAAAATGTCTGCAAATAATGTGCAAAAATAATAAAAATGTTTAGCACCATTTTTGCAACTCTCATTTTTTGCAATGGCAAAGATAAAAAAAACTATACAATGGACAATAGCGCGGTACAATGAATTTAAAGAACAAATGTTCCGCCTAAAACCAGTGCGTATTGAAAAACAAAAATTTATGCGCACACGTAATACTTATGCCTCTGCCGAAACTACCACGTTAGACAAATCACTGATTACCAACGGTTGCCGCATGGTTATTTTTTCCTCAGCTTTAATTACGGCTTTCATCACATTTCTTACCACAATACCGTCGGCAATTTGGGCATCGTTGTTTTTGATTATTATAGATGTGGTTCAGTTTCAGTTGCTTGCTTTCTCTGCCGAACAAAAAATTCTCTACATGTATGGTTGCGACGATTTTTGGAACAACAACCAAAGTACAGGTCGCAACATTAAATTTCTCATGTGGTTTCTCGGCAAATACGGACTCCCTGCCAAAACTTCCATAGCCGAATCTGCCGCAGGATTTGCCATTCGAAAGTTGATTTCGATGCTTATGATGCGTTCGGGTGCAAGAATATTGATTGTCAACGCCATACGTCAAGGCATCAAATGGACAGGCATTATTGTAGCCCACGAAGTGCTTTTAGAATCGTTTGATATGATAGTGTGCGTAGTATGCGCCTCCATAGCCGGCATGGTATCCTTCATTCAATTTGGTCAAATGATTCGCAACCTCGAAAAAGAACTCAGCAAATCAGGTGTGGATAAGGTATTTAGAGAGTTTGAAGAGGAAGATGGCAAAGGAGACGTGGAGGAATAGATTTTTTTGCGCGGTAATAATTGATTTTTAATCAAAATAATTTATTTTTGCATTGTAATAATAGTTTAAAAACATGAGTACAATGGAATTACGTGCGGAATTGTTTCAAAACATCAATCCGCTATTAGACGACGAGAGCCTTCTCCGCGAGGCATTAGACTTTATCAAAGGTCTTGTTTCAAGAAAAAAAGAGGCAGCACCCACTGTCAGCGTTCAGCACGACTCCGACGAAGAAATCGAAGCCGGGTTGAGACAGGCATTTAAGGAGTTAAAAGATTACAAAGACGGCAAAATAAAATTTCAATCTGCTGAGGACTTTCTTAAAGAATGGGAGGTTGCTTAATGGGCGATATTCAAGTTCAAATCGCCTCCACATTCAAACACGAGGCCAAAAGCTTAGGCAAACGTTATAAGTCGTTAAAAGAAGACATTACCGAACTAATTGAAAATCTCAAAGATAATCCATTTTTGGGCAAAGACTTAGGCGGTGGTGTACACAAAATCCGTTTAGCTATAAAATCCAAAGGACATGGCAAAAGCGGCGGTGCAAGGGTAATTTCATACACTGATGTATTGTTTGAAACTATGTCTGGAAGCATTACACTGTTATCCATCTACGACAAATCAGAACAATCAACCATTTCCGACAAAAGAATACAACAATTATTAAAAGAGGCTGGGTTGAAGTAAAAAATGTATTTTTTGCAATTACCGAAAAAATATATAGTTTTGCAAAAAATTCATCGTGAAACACCTTATTATTATAATATCGATTTTAATATCCGCCGCTGCGTATGGTCAGCAATTTAAAGTTGAACTTACAGTGGGCGAGGGAGTTACATCTGCCGAAATATGCAAAAGCAAGGCGGCGGCGTTTGTGGCTAAGGCTTATTTAGACGGCACAGAAACCACCGAAGCAACATTCTCAATGGATTTTGACGATGGCAACATTGTTAGCAACAACACCGGCGAATTTAACCATGCTTTTGCCGCCGACGGTATTTTTATGCCAATGGTAAGAGCTGATTACAACGGACTTACAGCATACGCCAAGGTAACAATCAAAGTGGGCAAACGTCCTAATTTCAACGGATTCAAAACCGACATCGACGAACAACAACAAGGCATTTGTCTTGGCGAATCCGTAATGTTAGAAATGCCAATCAACAGTACATCAGCCGAATACAACAATAATTACACTCATAAAGAACTTATTCCGCAATCGTTTTATTCAAATGCTTGGAACGCTGCAATCAGGGTTAAACAATTTGATAATCAAACAATTGCCGACGGTACTGAGTTAGAATCAGTAACTGTAAAGCTCAACCACGAAAAGGCTGGTGAAGTAAAGATTTCACTCAGTTGTCCCAATGGCACAAAAGTAGTTCTAAAAGATTACGCCACAAGCGATTACAAACTCGGATTAGTTGCAAAAAAAGATTTCGGCACACTTTATAATTATACGTTCGATCAAAAAACGTCATCCACACTAAATGCCTACGTAACTGATTCGGTATTGCCACAAGGCGCATACAAAGCCGAAGAAGATTTTGCATTGTTGACAGGTTGCCCCTTAAACGGCGATTGGAGCATTTCGGTAGAATCAAAAACTCCTGATTACGATTGTTATGCCGAAGAATTTTCTCTAAAATTCAATAACAACTTACTCACCAACAATAAGTTATCCATAAATCAAACCTACGACACTCGTCGCGCAGTTTGGACAGGCAACGGAGTTTCTGCCACATCAGAAGGCAAATGCAGTGTTACCCCGCCCGAATATGGCACGAATCGTTATAACTATCTGATTAGCGACAACTTCGGCTGTTTTCACGATACAGTAATTTATATCAACGTAGAAGAACCAAGTTTTGCAGGCGGCGGCGACAGCACCACTTTTATTGGCGACGAGGTTGAATTTAAAGACCTTACCACTTGGGCGGCACAAAGCCATTGGTCGTTTGGCGACAAAACTCCCGACGAGGACGGCAACCCCGCTCCACACGCATTCTACGAAAAAGGAATTTACACTGTAATTCTGCAATCTACATCGTCGTCGGGATGCACCGACCGCGACACTCAGCGTATCAACATTGTGCCTCGTCCGTTGGAAATCAAAGAGGTAAACATTTTTACACCCAACGGCGACGGTCAAAACGATGTGTTTACGTTTTTCGACCCCGAAGAATCGTTTCTCAAAAACGGCGGACTCACCAAAATGCCGGCTAACATTCGCTCTATCAAGGGGAAAATCTACAACACCTACGGGCAAACCGTTTATAAATGGAACGAAGTGGAAGCCTCGGTGTTTGGTTGGGACGGCACTATCGACAACAAAGGCAGCCGCGACTGTCCTCCGGGAACATATTTTTACGACATAATAGTTTACGGTAAAGACGGAAACTCGCTAAAACGCTCAGGCTCAATATATTTATACCGACAAAAATGAAGATACTAACTTCGCAGCAAACACATCAGGCCGATGCCGCAACCATTAAGGCTCAGCACATTACGTCAGAAGAACTGATGGAACGCGCCGGCAATGCGCTTGCTACAAAAATTATGAGTTTAGTATCGCATCGCATGACGGTAAATGTGTTTTGTGGTCCGGGCAACAATGGCGGCGATGGTCTTGTAATTGCTCGTTTGCTGCACAATTCGGGTTACGATATCAATGTATATATCTTACAATCAAATCATTATTCCGACGATTTTACCGCCAACCGCAACAAGTTGGTAAAATGTTCGCCCGAAAGCATTCACGAAATATCCTCGTTTGAGGATATGCCCTCTCTCCCACCCTCGTGCGCCATTATCGATGCTCTTTTTGGGTCGGGACTAAATCGAAAAATTGAGGGATTGGCAGAGTATGTTATCGAAAAAATCAACTCTTCCAAAGCCATTGTAATAGCGGTAGATACACCTTCGGGATTGGGCGATTATGCTATTCCCGACGAAGACGATGCCGTAATACGCGCCACGCATACCATAGCCGTGGAAATGCCCTTTGTATCAATGCTTTTGCCCGAAAACTATCGTTACACCGGAAACCTTGAAACAGTTAGCATAAATCTCGACCAAAAGTTTATAAATCAAACATATACGCCGTTTAGTCTTTATAATATAAATAGTGCAAGAAACGTTTTGCCCATTCGCTCCAAATTTACTCACAAGGGCACATTTGGACATTCGCTCCTGATTGCGGGCTCTTACGGCAAGGCGGGTGCGGCTATACTTGCATGCAAG
Organism: Bacteroidales bacterium; assembly: GCA_017962175.1. Taxonomy (GTDB): domain Bacteria; phylum Bacteroidota; class Bacteroidia; order Bacteroidales; family UBA3824; genus UBA3824. Next base: position 22,864 of record JAGCVU010000137.1, read on the forward strand.
GCGTGTCATCGCGCAGGAACGGGTTTGTTAACTGTTCACGTGCCGCAAAAATGCGTTGACATTATGCAAATAGCCACTCCCGAAACTATGGTGAGCATAGATGATAGTGATTTTCGTTTTCAAAACATGCCCGATTTGGAGCGTTTTTCAGCCATTGGCATTGGTCCGGGATTAGGCACAGCACCCGACACGCAAGAGGCTGTAATTAAAACCATACAAAAAGCCTTCGAACTTGGCAAACCAGTAGTAATAGATGCCGACGCGCTCAACATTATTGGGCTTAACAAAAATACTATCAGCCAATTACCAAAAAATTCAATACTCACTCCGCACATCAAAGAATTTGACCGCGTATTTGGCGAAAGCAAAAATAATTTAGAAAGAATCGAAAAAATCCGCCATAATACGAAACATTATTCAATAATTATAGTATTAAAAGGTGCGTACTCTGTTGTCGGACTTCCTGACGGGACAATTAGTTTCAACACCTCAGGCAATCCCGCAATGGCAACGGCAGGTAGCGGCGACGTTCTTACAGGTATCATAACGGCACTTTTGGCGCAAAAACTCTCACCCGAAGACGCAGCCCGATACGGCGTATTTATACACGGCACGGCAGGCGATATGGCGGCAAATGAGATAGGCAATTGTGGAATTACAGCACAGGATATTATTAAATTTATTCCTCAAGCGGTGGAATATACTAAAAAACCTGAAATTCCGTTTTGATATTAAATATTTTTATACTAATATTGCAGAATAAAAAAAATTACAAATACAATTAATAACATCACAATTATGAAAAAAATCAATTATCTAATGGCTATGTTTATAGCCGCAGTTTTATGCGTAGGATTAGTATCTTGCAAAAAAAGCAAAAATGATGATTCTCCAGACTTCCCTACAGCACAACAGTTTTTGAAAACTTGGAACGGAGTTGACAGCAAAGGAAACGGTGTATCGTTGAAAGTTAATGATGCTACAAGCGCTACCCTTTCTTACATAGCTTCTACAGCTAAGAAAAACACACAAGAAGCTAAAACAGTGCAAATCACTTACACTTACGATCCTTCAAATGGTAAATTCACTGGTACAGGTGACGACAATTATACCTACGAAGCAAGTTTCAAGAGTGCAACAGAACTCAATTTTAGCCTAAAGCCTTTGGGTGAAATGGTTATTTTGAAATAACGAATTAAAACTTAATAAAAAAACCGACGTTGCTCCAACGTCGGTTTTTTTTATGCCTTTTGCACAGCGGCAATATCATTATTAATAGCCTCGGCAAGTTGCTCCAAATCAGAAAACTTCTTTTGATCGCGAATACGGCGGTTGAGATAAACACGAACATTCTTGCCGTAGATATCCTTTTTAAAATCAAGAATATAAGCTTCGATAGTGGTAACGCCGTTGTTAGATACTGTAGGATTTTCGCCTATATTTAACACCGATTTGTAAAGTGCTCCGTCAACTTGAAACTCAGCTGCATACACTCCCGATTTTGGAATAAGTTTATCGGTGCAGTCGGGTTGAATGTTGGCTGTTGGAAAACCGATTTTAGTGCCAATATGTCGCCCGTGAACCACCGTTCCGGATATATAATAACTATAACCGAGTATTGAAGCCGCTGTCTCTACATCGCCTTCCAACAGAGCATTACGAACTGAAGTGCTACTTGCTGAAATGCCATTTAACATAGCTGCATCTAATCGCGAAACTTCAAAACCAAAACGGTGTCCATATTGTTTCAAAACCTCCACATCACCCATCCGGTCGCAACCAAAATGATTGTTAAACCCCGAAACCAAATGACGCATTCCAAGTTTACCCACCATCACCTTATTCATAAAATCTTCGGAATTAATCGATGCAAAATTTTTATCAAAACGGTGAACTACCAGATAATCAATACCAGTAGTAGATAGCACTTCAACTTTTTCTTCAGGTGAAAGAATAAGATTAAGACCACGCTCAGGAAACAAAACCTTGCGCGGATGTGGGTCGAAAGTAAGAATAACGCTTTTTAAATTGTGAATTTTGGCAGTGTCAACAAGTTGTTCAACTATAAAACGATGACCCAAGTGTAAACCGTCGAAAGTGCCGACAGCCACACAAGTAGCACATTTGCAATGTTTTGCAAAGTCATCTATACCATAAAAAATCTCCATTCGAGAGGTTGTAATTATTTTGCGGCAAAATTAAGTAACTTTTTTTATTTTTGCACACAGAAAAACAGACACCATGAAACAGTACTTAGACTTATTAAAAACCATTCTCGATAAAGGCACCAAAAAGCACGACCGCACCGGCACAGGCACAATCAGCTACTTTGGCTATCAAATGCGGTTTAATCTGCAAGAGGGTTTTCCGCTTGTTACTACCAAAAAAGTGCATTTAAAATCAATCATTTACGAACTTCTTTGGTTCCTCAACGGCGACACCAACGTAAAATACCTTCAAGACCACGGCGTAAGAATTTGGAACGAATGGGCAGATGCAAATGGCGACCTCGGACCTGTCTACGGCTATCAATGGCGTCATTGGCGCACACCCGACGGAAGAGAAATCGACCAAATTGCCAACCTCATCAACGGCATAAAAAATAATCCCGATTCGCGCCGTCACATAGTTAGCGCATGGAATCCTGCCGACGTTGACAATATGGCATTGCCACCTTGCCACACTATGTTTCAGTTTTATGTTGTGGATGGTCGTTTATCATGTCAGCTTTACCAACGCAGCGGTGATAGTTTTCTCGGAATCCCTTTTAACATAGCATCTTACGCACTGTTGACAATGATGGTGGCACAGGTTTGCGGATTACAACCCGGCGATTTTGTACACACAATTGGCGATGCACATATCTATCTCAATCATATTGAGCAAGTTAACCTACAACTAAGCCGCACTCCCTACCCTCTCCCAACTATGAAAATCAATCCCGATGTAAAGGATATTTTCAGCTTTAAATACGAAGATTTTACACTCGAAAACTACCAATGCCACCCAACAATCAAAGGGGAAATTTCGGTGTAACTATAAATTAAAAATTTAAAATTAAAAATAGTGCATAATGCATTATGAATTATGCATTATGAATTAAAACAATGGAAATCAACATTATAGTAGCCGCCGACGAAAACAACGGTATCGGCAAAAACAACACATTGCTTTGCCGTTTGAGCAAAGATTTAAAAAACTTCAAGGAACTCACTACAGGACACGTAGTTGTAATGGGTCGCAAAACCTTTGAATCGCTACCCAAAGGCGCATTGCCCAACCGCACCAACATTGTGATGAGCAAAACCGAGCAACGTTTTCCGGGATGCTACACCTGCACCTCAGCCGAAGAAGTTTTAGATTTAGCCAAAAAGCACGAAAAAATATTCATAATAGGCGGAGAATCAATCTATAAGGAATTTTTCGACCGTGCACACCGTATCTATCTCACCCGCATTCGTCACACCTTCGACGATGCCGATGTTTTCTTCCCCGAAATCGATGTGGAAGACAAATGGCGCATAATGTCGGTTTCTGATGAAATTCCCGCAGACGAAAAAAATGAGTATCCGTTTTTCTTTGCTGTTTACGAACGTATTTAAAACTATCAGATTATGAAAAAGTTAATTATTCTCCTTGCGGTGATGATGATTAATACATCGCTATCGATGGCACAGGTAGTAGAAAGTGCCAAAACCATTCGCAATAAGGTTGCAGATTATGCTAAAAAACAAGGCATGGCTATAGAGTTGGTAAGTGAACAAGCTTTAACAATGACCACAGACGATTCGGAATATGTTCTGATTGTCAACGGCGAAAACCCTACATACGTGGAACTTAGATTTGCCGACCTCGACATCACCGCCCGTAACTACGATCTTATGTTAAAAACCGCCAACCATATCAACCAAGGATCAAGCGTAGTAAAAGCATCTATAACACCCAACCGCACCACACTACGCCTTTCTACCGAAATGTTTGCTTTTGATGCTCAAAGCGTTACCGAACATTTTGAACACTATATCAACCTCATCAATCAATCACTCAAAGAGTGCCGCGAACGTTACGACGAGTTTGCCGCTAACCTTCAGTTCTCAGGTTTAAAAATGCCTTTTGAGGTATACTGTGCCGACATTATTAACGCCGATGCAAATGCAAACAGATTGAGCGAAATTAACGGCGAAATCAAATCGGCTGAAACTCAATATATCCATATCGGCTTGTCGCTAACTGTACACGAAGATGGAGAATATCCTATAGATGTGAGGTTTTGTAATCCCGACGGCACATTTGCGATAAGCGAGGAAAACGCAGAATTCTCTTTTTCTACCACGATGAAACTCACCAAAGATATGACTTTTTACGATTTAGGCGGATGGGGTTCAGCCACACCCGGATCATTAAAACCCGGCATCTACCGCTACGAACTATATTACAAAGGTAAGTTGTTTTATACGAGAGGGTTTGAAGTACAATAGTACATTAAAACCGTTCATGGATTAAATTGTTCACTTAAAAAATGAACTTTATTACTCTTAATATCACTTCGTGTTAAGAATTGCATATTAGAATCATCAAAAAAGCGTTTTGAATTGATACATTTCAGTCCAAACGGGGCTTTTGGATCGTTGGCTAATGTTCTAAGCAAATTGATAGCAAATACTTGATCATCAGGCACAATCAAAGCCCTATCGCTTGCAATAAATCCACGCACATCTCTTCTAACTCCGGTAGCCATAAATCCAACCGACTGAGCACCGGATAGTTCTTTGATTATCACTATATTAGACACAAGATAAGCCTCTTCGCCCTTTCTACTGCTGAGATAGTCGGGGATGATGTATACCTCATTAAAAAAGTTAGTTCCCGGTTGTGTTACATTATTGGAGTAAGCAAAAACCACTTCATACAAAGCACTATCTCCGTTGTTGCTTACAAAACTATTTTGATATTGGATGTTTTCTTTAGTAATACCAAAATAATTATCCATCACCTTTAAAGGAGAATTTGAGTTATATAATACAGATATCAGCATTGCTGCCAACAAAGCCATTTTTATTCCCATAATTTGCATAATACTATCCTCCTAAACAATTAATTAGACAATTATTACACTAAATATTCATCAAAAAATAGACCGTTTTTTTTAATAAGATGGTTAGTAAAAAAAGTTGATGGAAAAGAAATTAACATATTTTAACATTTTAAGCACAATCTAAGGACAACGTATAATGTTTTATTTGATATAAAAAAACAATTAACTTAGTATTCACAAAAAATCACAAAAAGAGGAAAAAGACGAATTTATTTGTAATGCTCTGCCTTTTTATGGCAATGGTTTGCGCAACTGTAACATCTTGTAAAGATGACGACGATGACAAAGATAGCGCTCCCGCTGGTCTTGTTGGAACATGGAAATCAGTTTCAGCAGATATGGATGGTTATGAAATTGTATATGATGACCAAATGTATATGACAATGGAAATCACAGACAAAACCATGACTTCAAAATCTTTCACTAATGGAGTAACAACAGAAACCAATACTTCCAAATACACAGTGAAAGGTAACAAAATTATAGATGAAGCTGGCGATAGCGTGGAGTATAGCCTTAATGGTGACACTCTTACTCTCACTTGGGAAGACGAAGATGGCAAGCTCATTATAGTTTACAAACGCCAATAATTTTAAAACTGAATATTTATAAAAAACGGCAAAGAAAAAAATCTTTGCCGTTTTTTTTGTGTGTAGAGACGCGCCATGGCACGTCTCTACAAATTAAATCATTCCCGCCAATTACTCTGCACCAATATTTTGGGTGTAATCCATTTGCCTTGCATTGCTTCTTTTGGGATTACATTGCCGTCGTAATCTAAAAATTCACCTTTGGAATTTTTCTTGATTTTATAGCATTGACCCGAAACCACAGTGGTGCGAACTATCTGAACCAATTCTTCAAATGATGCTTTGCGATGCTTGATGCCGATATCAGCACCTTTTTGATTGTTGATAAAATCCATTTCTGAGTCGATACTGTCGGGAAGGTTTGGTTCAGAGGGGTCGCACGATTCAAAATAGAGTTTCGATTTTTCTTCATGGGCACGACCAAGGGCAAGAGCTTTGCGTTTGCCGATTTTTTGGGCGGTGAGTGCCATCCAAAGCGTATGACGGAAGGCGTCTACCATTCCTCCCGAACCGTCGCCGTCAAATTCAGGGTCGGTAACATATTTTTGTGCTTCGGCGGCTGCCATTTGCGATAGTTTATATGTGCGCAACGCAGCTATAGGATGATGACGCACCCATTTACGTTCAGGTTTTGAAAGGTTTTTGTATGATTGAAAAGCGTTTTGCGCCGATGAAAAAATGCTCATTGTCAATAAAAATGCAATTAATAAAAAGTGTTTCATTATTCGTCGTCAGATTCTGATTGGTTGCCCGCCTTGTCTACAATTACCACAAACTCGCCCTTGGGAGGCTTAGCGGCAAATGCAGCAATAAGTTCGTCGGGAGTACCGCGGAGGGTTTCTTCGTAAACCTTTGATATTTCGCGCGATATGGAGATACGGCGGTCTTCGCCAAAATATTTTTTGATTTCTTCCAAAAGTTTAACTACGCGGTATGGCGATTCGTATAGAATAACGGTAATGTCGAGCGATGCTAAGTAAGTGAGTTTCTTCATTCTACCCTTTTTCTGAGGGAGAAAACCGGCAAAAAGGAAACTTTCGCAGCCAAAACCCGAATCCACAAGCGCAGGCACAAAAGCCGTTGCGCCGGGCAGACATTCCACTTCAACACCAAGCTTAACGCACTCACGCACAAGCATAAAGCCGGGGTCGGATATCGCAGGCGTGCCTGCGTCGGAAATCAATGCAATATTTTGTCCTGCAACTATTTGTTGTGCATAGTATTGACAGTTTTCGTGTTCGTTAAACTTGTGATGACTTGCCGTGCGGGTGGTAATGTCGAAATGCTTTAATAATCCGGCACTTGTGCGAGTATCTTCGCAAAGAATCAAGTCAGCCTCTTTTAGCACGCGAATAGCGCGAAAAGTCATATCCTCTAAATTGCCCACAGGCGTGGGAACGATATAAAGTTTTGCCATATTAATAATCTGTTATAAAGCGTTTTACAAGGTTAAAAATACCATCATACGCCGGCATCGGAATAATTTCGGCGCGGTCGTAGATATTGTGGTATTCTTTGTAAGTTCCAAGGGTGTAAATATACAAACTTTTTACGCCTTTTTTGTAAAAAAAATAGTGGTCGCTGTTGGCAGCTTCTCCCCTACTCTGTATTTTCGGTACGTAATTGTTTGTATTATTGATATTTACAAGAAAATCAAATTCATCTTTAAGCACTGCACCGTTAACCACCATAATGCCTTCGTCGCCACTGCCAAGCATATCTAAATTAATGAGTGTCTTGATTTTAGATAATGGAAAAATTGGATTGCGAACAAAATAATAACTGCCCAACAAACCGAGTTCCTCGCCGCTAAAAAGTATAAAGGCAATAGAATAATGAGGTTTGGGCATTTGAGCAAACTCACGAGCAAGGTCTAAAACCATAGCGCAGCCCGAAGCATTGTCGTGAGCTCCGGGGAAATAGGCATCAGAGCCGAGCGTGCCCACATGGTCGTAATGCGCAGTAATTACTTTGAATGTATCAGTTTCACCGGGGATAATGCCAATTATATTATGTGTAATATAGCCGTGTTTTAGTTGGGCATCAAGACAAAAAGATGCTCGTTTTTTATTGTGTATCAATTGTTTATTAACATAAAACGTTGAGCGTTTGCTTTGATAGTCGGCTATACCTTGAGGAGGAAGCTTATCAACAGCAAAAATCAATAAATCAGCTATTTGAAGACTGTCATTTTTGCGAAAATCTTTTGAAAGTTTTACATTGCAATTAATTGATTGGCTCGCAGCATTCACCACAAAATCTCTACCCGCTTTTAAAGTATCCTTACCGGCTATAATATAGGCATTGCTATCAAAAACATTGGCTGTTAAGGCAAAAGGCTGCTTTATTATGTTGATACCAAGCAACTTAAACTCATTGCACAGATAATCAGCCGCCAACGAATCACCGCCAAAGGTATATCCGCGACCGTGAAAACCATTGCTACACAATTTATTTAAAATTATTCGTGCATAATTTTGGTTTTGAGCCGTCAAAGGCACTGAAAATGTGGCTATGAACAATATTAAAACAAGTTTCTTTAACATATTTTATGGTTATAATAGATTACAAATATACATTTTTAATAAAAAAAATGGTGGCGATAGAAAATAAATTTGTAATTTTGGCTGTTTTTAAAAACATAAAATTTTAAATTTTTTGTCACATGAAAAAACTAATTCTATTAGCAACGGCATTTGCAGCCGCTTCTACATTCTTCTCGTGCAATTCGGGAGAACTCGAACGCCTTCGCGCTCAAAACGACAGTCTTCGTAGTGTAGCCACCACCGACGGTATCCAAATCGATGAATACTTTGCTGCATTCAACCAGATTCAGGATAACCTCAAACAAATCAAAGAGAAAGAACAGATTATCACCGTTCGCACAGGTGACGGTCAAGAACTCACAAGTTCACAAGCCGACGCCATCAACGAGGACATTCTCAGCATCTACGATCTTTTGTTGAAAAACAAACAGACCATCGCCGACCTCAACAAAAAAATGCAAAAAGACGGCGTTAAAAACAAAGAAATGGCTAAAACCATTCAGCTTCTTACTCAGCAAGTTACCGAGAAAGACAACGAAATTACAGATTTGAAAGACAAACTTGCAAAACTTAATTTCGACGTTGAACAACTCAACACTCAAGTAGCTCAATTAGACAGTTCTTTGCAGGCAGAACAAGAGGCAAGCGCAGAAAAATCTGAAATCATTTCGGCTCAAGACCTTGCTCTCAACACTGTTTACTATGTTATCGGCACCAAAAAAGAGTTGATGAACCGCAACGTAATTTCACGCGAAGGTCTTTTCAAAGGCTTGAAAATTGGCGACAGCTTCGACCGTGAGTATTTCACCAAAGTAGACATGCGTTCTGTTGACGAAATTCCGATCAACACCAAAAGCATTCGTTTGCTTTCTACTCACCCCTCAGGCAGTTACGAACTTGTTAAAAACGGTGCTAACATCAGCAAAATAGCTATCAAAGATGCCAACGCATTCTGGGAGCGCAGCAAGTTCTTAGTAATTATGGTTGAGTAATATCAATTAAGAAATATCAAAAAAAAGTGTCCAAAAATTTTGGACACTTTTTTTTATTCCAACATATCGGTAATTTCTTTCAACTCTGAAACTTCGGCATCGATTTTATATTCGCAAGCCTTATGTTTTCGGTTAAAGAATATACATTTGAGTCCGTATTCCACAGCTCCGGCAATGTCGGCATCGGGGTCGTCGCCAATTACAAGAGTTTGTGCCGGATTTGCGCCGGTTTTGTTAAAGGCATAATCAAAAAATGCCCGCGAAGGCTTCAATGCGCCCGCCTCATCGCTGATTATAGAATCGTCAAAAAGGTGTTCTATGCCCGAATTGCGCATTTTGCGTTTTTGCACTTCGAGAAAACCATTGGTTATTACATAAAGCTTGTAACCACGTGATTTCAATGTTTTTAGCATTTCTTCAGCACCGGGCACAAGTTCTTTTTTGTATGTGGTGGCATCTAAATAAGCCTCGTTTACTTTCATCGAAAGGTCAAAATCGTCTAAACCAAGATTTTGAAATGTTTGATTAAAACGAGTGCGGATAAGTTCCTCTTTAGTGATTTTCAAATTTCGATAATCTGCCCAAAGTGCATCGTTAACTTTGTAATATTCAGGCAAAAAGTTTTCGATTGGTCCAAAATGTTGCTCCAAATGATATTTATCGTAACTCTCAATCATAGCGAGTTTTGAGTTAGCCGAAAAATCCCAAACGGTATTGTCCCAATCAAAAAACAGATACTTTATATTACTGAATTTCATAAGCTTAATGCAATTTACCTATCAATCTCAAAAATTCTTCGCGAGTAGAAACGTTTTTGTGAAAAATACCTGTAAACGCCGATGTGGTGGTTACAGAATTTTGTTTTTGCACGCCTCGCATCATCATACAAAGGTGACTTGCCTCAATTACCACCGCCACGCCAAGCGGGTGAAGAGCATTTTGAATACAATCGCGAATTTGCATTGTAAGTCGTTCTTGAACTTGAAGACGACGCGAATAAGCATCTACCACGCGGGCAATTTTGCTAAGTCCTGTAATGCAGCCGTTTGGAACGTATGCCACGTGAGCTTTCCCGAAAAACGGCAACAAGTGATGTTCGCAAAGTGAATAGAGTTCAATATCCTTTACAAGCACCATTTGCGAATAATCTTCTTTAAAAATAGCACCTTCGAGAATTTTTTCCGGGTCGGTAGTATAGCCTTGAGTGCAAAACTGCATAGCCTTAGCCACACGCATTGGAGTATCTTTAATTCCCTCACGTTCAGGGTCATCGCCTACAGCGGCAAGCATATTACGAACCGACGAGGCAATAGCTTCGGTGGTTTCCTCTTTATATTGTTCAATTTTTACGTAGCGGGTTTTCTCATCGAGAGAAAGTCCTTGTTGTATAAAATCAATCATCTATTTGGCAATTGTATTTTTTTTTTAAATTTGTGAATGCAAAAGTAAACCAATTTTTTATAACAAATGCAAAATTAAATGGAACATTGCCTTAAAGTTTTGATATGTGCATCCACCGAAGGCGAAATTGCCGGAATAAAACCTTCCGACACTATCGACACGCTTGTTACGGGGGTAGGATATTTTTCTACAGTATATAATCTTACGAAGAGACTACTTTTGCACGAATATTGCTTTGTATTCGCAGTAGGCATAGCGGGTGATTATCGTTTAAACGAACCGTTGCCGCAGTTGTATGTTGTTGAAAACGCAAGGTTTGCCGACACCGGATTTGAAGGCGAGAATGGCGAGTTTGTTCCGCTGGTAGGGTCTAAATTTTTGCCCGGCAACCAATTACCGTTCAGCAATGGCGTTATACACAATCCAATAGCTCGGCAATTTGCCCTGCATTACGGCATAAACCTGTGCAACGCCAACACTGTAAACCAAACACGCACAGAGAGGGATTATATCAATAAAATGTTGACACGATTTCCCGCCGAAATAGAAACTATGGAAAGTGCCGCTCTGCACTATGTGACGCAGTTACAAAGAGTTCCGTTGATTGAGATACGCGCCACGTCAAACCATGTAGCACCAAAAAGTGCTGAAAAATGGAAAATAGCAGAGTCGGTTGAGGTTCTTAACAATTTTTTAAATAAAAACATCTGTAACACAGACATTAACGATTTAACAAGAATAATTTGCCAATATTGAGCAAAATAATTACTAATTTAGCCGCATGAAAAAACTGCTGCATTACATAATGGTTTTGGCAATTGCTACAGCCGCGCTTTGTATCCGCCACGCTGCTGCCGTACCTCCGTGCGGCGACCTAAAATGCAGAATAACCGAAATTGTAGTTACCACCAACGACGGCTCCAAAATATACACATCGTCGCAGTTGAAAGACGATCCTCAAATCAAAATGCCTTACGACCACAACAGTATTAAGTTTGTTTTTTTAGGCGAAACCGAGGACGACAACTGCCGAAGCTACATTGAATACAGCACAAAACTTGATAATTACAACGTAAATTGGACTTCGTGGTCAAACCTTCGAGAAGCCGATTTTGTAAACCTACGCGATGGTGTATACGAATTCAGAGTCAGAGCCAAATATTCCGACGAAATCATCACCGACATAGCTTCTTACAAATTTATTGTAAAAACTCCTTTTTACAGATCAGTTACTGCTTACATTCTTTACTCTATCGGATTAATTGCCATAACATTCGCCATCATAACGTTTTACAAACGTTCATTTAACAAAGAACGAAACACCCTGCTAAATAGAATTCAAGAACGCGAGCAAGGTCTTTTGGAAACCAACCGCGAACTTAAACAACAAAAAGAGTCGCTCGACAAAACTATCAAAGACTTGTCGATGCTCAGTTCTTCCGGTCAGAATATTATCAAAAATCTGACTATCAAGGAAATATCTATGGCATGTTTCAAAGAGCTGAACAACTTTTTCAAAACCGACAACCTCAGCATCGGCATATTCAACGCAGTTCACAACAGTCTCGACTTTTCGGCTTTCATTATGGACGGCGAACTTATGCCTTTTGCCCGATACAACCTCGAAAACACCGACAATCTGAATGTTTGGTGTTTTCTCAACGAAAAATCTATCGTACTCGACGACTACAAACAACAAATCAGCGAATATATTGCCCCCGAATACAAAACCGACACCGATTTTTGCGGCTCGGCAGTGTTTATTCCATTGTTTGACAGCGATATGGCTGTGGGCGTAATGTCGATTACCAATCCCGACAAAAATTATTTCACCAATTACCACATAAGCATCATTCACAACTTTGCCACATATGTGGAAACAGCCATTGCCAACTTCTACATTTTCAGAAAGTTGAACACTCAAAAACGTCTTTTGGAAGATCGCGGCACTCAATTGGAAGAAACTTACAACAATCTGAAAATTTCGCAAGAAACTGTTGCCAAGGTCAACAGCGAACTGTCAAAACTATCGGTGGCTGTTAAAAATACCGACAATGCAGTATCCATTTTCGATGCCGACGGCAATCTTGAATGGATAAACATCGGATACACTAAGGTTTACGGATACTCTTTCGACGACATAATACACAAAAGTTTCAACCTCGAATCAGTATTTAAAGACCCCGAAGTAGTGGCTAAATACCGCAAAGTGTACGAAAGCGGACGTTCGCTCAGTTTTTCGCACTCCAACATCAATGCCGACGGCAAAATTATCTGGCTGCAAACCACCCTCACTCCTATTCTAAACAACGAGGGTCACAATGTGAACCAGATTGTGGCAGTAGAATCTGACATCACCGAACAGAAAAAGGCTGAATCTGAGATTATCAAGCAGCGAAACGAAATCGACATCAAAAACAAAGACCTCACCAAGAGTATCGAATATGCGTCAACCATTCAAAAGGCGCTTATGCCCGACCAGCACGATGTGGAACGTGTTTTCAAAAAAGTATTTATGCTCAACCTGCCCAAAGACATTGTAAGCGGCGACTTTTTTTGGATCACGCAAAAATTTGGTCGTAAATATTTCGCTCTCTGCGATTGTGCCGGACACGGTGTTCCCGGTGCTTTTGTCAGCTTGATGGGCAAGATGTTTCTTGATGAAATTATCCATTCGGTAAAATTAGAAGACACACCGGCTGTAATAATCCGAAAACTCAACGACAAACTGCACGAATCGGTTTCGAGCCTTAGCGACAAAGTTGGCGGCATCGACGGTATGGACTTGTGTTTCTGCATAATCAACTCACGCAACACAATGCTGCAATACGCCGGAGCTTACCGACCATTGTTTATGGTGCGCAACGGCGAACTTATCAAATACCTTCCCGACCGCTGTTCGCTTGGCAATATTCCTGCCGATGACGACTTCAAGTTTACCAATCACGATGTGCCGCTCAAAAACGACGACCTACTGATACTCACATCCGACGGCTATGCCGACCAATTTGGACACGTCAACGGCAAAAAACTCGGACGAAGCAATTTTGCCGACCTACTTGTAGAGGCAGGAAAACTGCCAATTGAAGAAATGGCGGATTTTTTCCTCAACAAACACCGTCAGTGGAAAGGCGACGTGGAACAGGTTGACGACATTCTTGTAACAGGAATAAAAATAAATTTCGACACCGACAGCGAAAAACTTTACGACGATGACGAAGAAGAATAACCTTTAAACTATTAAATATATGACAAAACGTATTTTTATACTAACAGCTTTATTTATAGCAATATGCGCCACAGCCAAAGCTCAATGGTTTGTAGGTGGCAACGCATCGGTAAACATACAAAACACTACAGTGTATGCCAACATAGCACCAGAATTTGGACGTCGCTTTGTTGACGGAAAACTTTCGGTAGCTATTTCGCCATTTGCCTCGTACTACAAAACACGCGGCAACGATCCCCAAACTACATACGGCGGACGCGCATACGCCACATTCGACATCTACAACGGATTATACGCCATAGGCGGCATTCAAGCCGAAAGCTACAAACGATGGGATGGCGAAGGTCGCGAATGGCAGATTTCAATTCCCGTGGGCGCAGGCTACCGTAGATGTTTTGGAAGTCTTTGCATTTACGCCGAAGTTACTTACGACCTATTGTTCGACGAAAATTCTTACGGCGAAAACCCAATGATAAGGGCGGGTGCCAATTATAGTTTTTAGCATCCGCCCTGTAGTTACTATTAAAACGCAAATTGTTAAAATCTGAACTTGGTAAGTTCCTCAAACTCTTTGGCGCGATTTTTAACCATCTCGTCGGTAATAAGTTGGAGGTTTTCGGTGCCGAAACGTTCGCAGCAGAAACTGCCCATAATGCTTCCGGCAACCACAGCTGATTTTACAGTTTCAAAATCGGTTTTGCCTTTAGCTGCAATATAGCCTGAGAAACCGCCGGCAAAACTATCGCCTGCACCTGTGGGGTCGCAAACGTTTTCCAAAGGCAATGCCGGAGCAAAAAACATCTTGCCGTCTTTTGAAAACAACAAAGCACCGTTGTCGCCTTTTTTGATAATCAAATAACGCAAACCACGGTCGAGAATTTTCTTAGCTGCAGTAGGAAGTACAAACTCTCCTGAAAGTTGACGTGCCTCCTCATCATTGATTGTCAGCACATCCACCATCGAAATAGTTTCATCAAGTTCGTCGGGAGTATTGTTCATCCAATAGTTCATAGTGTCCATAATTATCAATTTAGGACGACGGCTCATCTTTTCGATAATAGCCTTTTGAATCGACGGAGTGATATTACCGAGCATAAGCACATCGGCATCTTGGTAACGCTGCGGCACTTCGGGTTTAAAATCGGCAAACACATTGAGCTCAGTGGTAAGTGTGGTACGCTGATTCATATCCTTATTATACTTGCCAGCCCAAAACATGGTTTTACCTTTCTTTTCAACAATAACACCGTCGGTATTGATGTTTTTTGAGTGAAGAATTTGAAAATATTCGTCGGGAAAATCGCCGCCAACTACAGAAATAATTCCGGCGTCAACTTTGAAATAACTTGCCGCCAAAGCAATGTAAGGCGATGCTCCGCCTATAATCTTGTCGGTCTTGCCCATAGGGGTCTCTATTGCGTCAAACGCGAGACTTCCTGCTACTGCTAATTTTTTCATACTGATGTGTTAGAATTATTGTTTCTTTTTGGGCAAATATAACCAAGTTTTTAAAAAATCGGCAACTTTTGCGAGTAAAAAAATGCTAAAAATAAAAAATCCGACAATGTAAAAACACTGCCGGACTTTATATATGAGTATCAATACGCTTTATTCAGCTTTTGCTTCTTCCTCTTCACCACCGATATAGTCGAATCCGGTGTATTTGCGCAATACTTCGGGAATTTCGATACGGTCGGCTTTCTGATAGTTTTCAAGAATAGAAGCCACGATACGGGGCAATGCCAATCCGCTGCCGTTGAGTGTGTGGCAGAGTTTGGTACGTTTGTCGCCATCTTCTTTGAAGCGGAGTTTCAAGCGGTTAGCCTGATAAGATTCAAAGTTGGATACCGAGCTTACTTCGAGCCATTTTTGCTGAGCTGCACACCAAACCTCAAAATCGTAGGTCATAGCTGATGTAAAGCTCATATCACCACCGCAAAGACGGATAATACGGTAAGGCAGACCAAGTTTTTTAACCAAGCCTTCTACGTGAAGAACCATGATTTCCAATGCTTTGTACGATTTGTCGGGGTGAACGATTTGTACTAGTTCTACCTTATCAAATTCGTGCAAACGGTTAAGACCCTTAACGTCAGAACCATAGCTACCAGCCTCACGACGGAAACACGGAGTGTAAGCGCAGTGACGAATAGGCAACTGACTGGCATTGAGAATCATATCGCGATAGATATTGGTAACAGGCACTTCGGCTGTGGGCACGAGATAAAGGTCGTCTTGCTCGCAGTGATACATTTGACCCTCTTTGTCGGGCAACTGACCTGTACCAAAACCAGAATCTTTGTTAACCAATACAGGGGGTTCTACCTCCATATAACCAGATTTGGCAGCCTCATCTAAGAAAAAGTTGATAAGAGCGCGTTGAAGTTTTGCGCCTTTTCCTTTGTAGAGAGGGAAACCTGCACCGGTGATTTTTACTCCGGTAGCAAAGTCGATAATGTCGTATTTTTTAGCGAGATCCCAGTGCGGAAGTGGTTCAAAACCATCCCACGAAGGATTTTCACCACCACGGCGAATCTCCACATTGTCGTCGGCACTCTTGCCGGGCGCAACAAGTTCGTAAGGAAGGTTGGGAAGAGTTACCAAGATGTCAAACAATTCTTTGTCTAACGCCTCAAATTTTTCCTCGTCTTCTTTAACCTTGTTTTTCAGGTCGGTAGACTTCTGCTTCATAGCATCAGCCTCGTCTTTTTTGCCCTGTTTGTAGAGGTCGCCTATCTGCTTAGCAAGGTTGTTTTGCTCGGCCTTGCCGTCTTCCATTTGTTTTTGGATTTCGCGTTTTTGACGGTCGAGTTCTACAATTTTTTCCACTGCTGCTCTTGCGTCGCGGTTTTTGATAGCCAGACGCTCAATCACAAACTCGGGATTGTCGGTTATTGTCTTTACTAAAAGCATGGTTTGTTACTTTTAATTGGTTGTGTTGTCTGATATTTAAATGCAAACTCCCAAGCAGCCTGAAAACCATACTACTTGGGAGCGTAAGTTGTGCGTTTGGTAAACGTTATGCTTGGGGAGCGGCTTCCACAGGTACTACGTTAACGTAGCTTTTGTCTTTGCCTTTAACCTGGAACTGAACTTTACCGTCAACGAGTGCAAAGAGAGTATAATCTTTACCCATGCCTACGTTAACACCGGGATAGTGCTGTGTTCCGCGTTGGCGTACTATGATGTTTCCGCCTTTAACTACTTCGCCTCCGAATTTCTTTACTCCTAAGCGTTTGCTGTGCGATTCGCGGCCGTTTCGAGAACTGCCGACACCTTTCTTATGTGCCATTTCTTTCTACTTTTTCTGATTAATAATAAAATAGTTTGCTACCGAAGAATTAAAGGTTGATGTCTTCGATAAGAATTTGTGTGAGGTACTGACGGTGACCTCTCTTAACGGCGTAGCCTTTTCTGCGCTTTTTGTGGAAGACGATAACTTTGTCGTCTTTGAGGTGTTTGAGGATTTTAGCCTCAACTTTTGCGCCCGATACAAAGGGAGCTCCTACTTTAACGTCGTTGTCATTGTCTACGAGAAGAACGTTTTCAAAACTTACGTTTTCGCCTTCTTCGTTGTGCAAACGGTGCACATAAACTTTCTTGCTTTTTTCAACTTTAAATTGTTGACCAGCGATTTCTACTATTGCGTACATTTTATTTAAATTTTGTTAGCTCGGGTGGTAGCCACAACTGGCTATCTCTTGTAATTGACCTTGGCTAATGATTACGTATAAATTTTTTCGGCGCAAAGATATTGAGTTTTTCTTTCTTTGCAAATTCTTTTTTTATATTTTTCTTTAAAAAAACGAAAATTGTTGTTATTTTTTTTGTATATTTGCTAATGACATTTTTGAGAAAACGCACAAGGCATGGAAAAAATATCATTAGTGGTAAGCGGTGTGGCCAATCAGAGCAATCCTGAATCGCCGGCATACACGCTGATTCTTTCAGAAAAGAACGGCGTGCGCAAACTCCCCGTAGTTATTGGCATCAGTGAAGCTCAGGCTATAGCCATCCAATTGGAGGGGCTGGTAACAGTGCGTCCGTTGGTTTACGACTTGATTTTTAGCATTGCTTCGGCGTTTACCATCGAAGTGGTAGAAGTAGTGATCTCAAATGTTGACCACGGAATTTTCTATGCCGAAATTGTTTGCTGCACAGCCGGAAGCGCCGAAGACGATTATATACGCATTCCCGCACGCACAAGCGATGCCGTGGCCATTGCACTCAAATTTTCTTGTCCGATTTACACTTACGAACATGTGCTCGACACCGCCGGTTTTGAATGGACCGCCCCGGGCGACGACAATTTCGACTCGCCGCGCCTCGATGGTCTTTCGATTCGCGAGTTGAAGGATATGCTTCGCAAAGCTATTGCCCGCGAAGACTACGAGTTTGCCTCTAAAATTCGCGACGAAATTGCCGGACGAAAACAATAATATATATAAGGTGTGGAAAAAACTTAACGCACCGAATTCTTAAAACTTGGACAAGGTATGGCTTTATAGCCGCCACGATGACAGCCTGACAATATAGTGGCTACAATCAATGCCGCCAACAGCAATATCATTTTTTTCATAACGTACAGAATTTTGATGTTAAACAACATAGATAAAACGTTGCTGTACGATGGAATAATATTTATAGTGCAAAAAAAAGCATCGCCGATTGCGATGCTCAATTATTTGTAGCGGGGACAGGACTCGAACCTGTGACCTTTGGGTTATGAGCCCAACGAGCTACCAACTGCTCCACCCCGCAGTGTGATTTCGAGTGCAAAAGTAAAGGTGTTTTGCGTAAATTCCAAATTTTTGCCGCCATTTTTTACAAAAATAATAATTAGTTTACATTAAACCACTATATCTATAATAATCAGATATTTACAACAATCAGCATTTATACTCATTAATTTAGCGGTTTGATAACAATAAAGAGGTTAAAAAAATTTACTTTTGCCATTAAAAAATAAACAAACAACGACATGTCATTATTTCCCAAAAGCACCAAGCACCAAAAGAAATCGGGCGCAAGATGGTTTATCTACGGCATCATTTTGCTCGGCATAGTAGGCATTTTTACACCCAAATTGCTGATTAGCAAGGCAACAAAAATAATTGAAACCACACTCAAAGGCGACACCGCCGACACTCTGCCATCGTCAGAAATTTTTGTGGCAAACAACTATCTGCTCACTGCCCGCTATTTTCCGGGATTCGACGCCAAAGGCGCTACTGGTCAGAAAATGATTATGGACTACTATTTTCCTCTTTTCAAAAAAGACTACGACCAACTTAAATTCGCCTGCGTAGACAATGCCATCAGCCAGCTCACTAGCCAAGGCGTTGATAAGGACTCCGCACGCATTCAAGCTCTTGAATCATCGTGGCGACAATATCCCGACACAGCTGCACTAAGAATATTCCGCAGTCGTTGGGACACTTACCACAAAAATTTTATCAAGTCGCTTCCCGATGGTTACTACAGGTTTGTAGATGCCGATCACATTAGGTAAATAATCAATTCTAAAAACTAAATCAATATGAAACATTTAATATTATCATTAGCAGCTGCGGTTCTTACCATTCCTGCATTGGCACAGACCGACGAAGTGGCTAAAGATGTTGCCACTCTTGCAAAAGAATCAAAACAAACTGCCGACGTAGACAGCGGCAAAGTATGGAAATTTAGCGGTATGCTATCACTCACCGCATCGCAAACCGCCCTTGTAAACTGGGCTCCCGGCGGTGATCAGCAGATTGGCATCAACGGATTTGCCAACTTCAACGCCAATTACTCTAAGGGCAAACATTCGTGGCAAAATGCCATTACTGCTCAATACGGTACTCTCCGTCTTATCGACGAATACGATGAATTCCGCAAAAACGACGACAAACTTCAATTCGCATCTAAATACGGTTATCAAGCAGCCAAGAAACTTTAC
Organism: Bacteroidales bacterium; assembly: GCA_017962175.1. GTDB lineage: Bacteria > Bacteroidota > Bacteroidia > Bacteroidales > UBA3824 > UBA3824. The sequence goes on from JAGCVU010000137.1 coordinate 42,658, forward strand.
TACTCTGCTATTTTCGACTACAAGAGCCAGTTTGACAAAGGCTGGACCTACGAAAAAGTAAAAGAAGTAAACGCCGATGGTGTTGAAGAAGAAGTAGAACAAGCCACCCTCAATTCTGAATGTTGGTCGCCGCTTTACTTAACCTACACCGTGGGTCTCGACTATCAGGTATGCGACAACTTTATGTTCTACCTTTCTCCCTTCTGCGGTAAAACAACTGTAGTGCTCAACGATTTCCTATCAGAACAAGCCGCTTTTGGTGTTGACACTTGCAAACATGCTCGTTCTGAGTTTGGTTGGTACTTTAAACTCGATGCCAAATACAACATTGCCAAAAACATCTCATTTGGCACCAACCTCGTACTCTTCAACTCTTACAAAGACGGTTTTATGGACGAGATTGATGTTGACTGGAACGTTATCATTGCAATGCAAATCAACAAATGGCTATCATTCAACATCACATCAGAACTTGTATACGACGAGGACGTAAAAGTAGTTAAAGACGACCGCGAATACTTCTCGCTCACTCAGTTTAAGAATGTTACAGGTTTAGGACTAACATTTAAATTCTAACAGCGAAAAAGATTATAAAAAAAACGATGGCTAAAATTTAGCCATCGTTTTTTTTATTTTGAAATATGCTGTTGCCATTTCCAAGCGTTGAGTAGAGTCTCTTCAATCGGCACTTTGGCTTTCCAACCAAGTTCGTTGTTGGCGAGCGAAGTATCAGCCCAAACCTTTTCGATGTCACCGGCACGTCGTCCAACGATTTTGTAATTGAGTTTTACGCCGGTAGCCTTTTCAAATGCATTGATAAGTTCCAAAACTGTAAGTCCGCGACCTGTGCCAATGTTGAAAAATTCAAGACGTCCCTTCTGCTTACCCTCTTCCATGCGGTTGATGGCTGCTATATGAGCGTTGGCAAGGTCAATAATATCGATATAGTCGCGAATAGGTGTGCCGTCGGGAGTATCGTAGTCGTTGCCAAACACGCTAAGGCACTCACGTATGCCGGCAGCAGTTTGAGTGATATAAGGTATCAAGTTGGCAGGTACGCCGATGGGCAATTCTCCTATCAACGACGACGGATGTGCACCAATAGGATTAAAATATCTCAATGCTATGGCGTTGATACTTGGAGTTACAGCCACAAAATCGTGAATAATCTCCTCGTTGATTTGCTTGGTGTTGCCATAAGGCGAAAGTGCAGGTTGAATTGGAGAGTTTTCGGTAACGGGAAGTTTCTTGGGTTGTCCGTACACAGTGCACGACGATGAGAACACCAAGTTTTTGATACCGAACTCTTTCATAGCCTCAAGCACATTGATAAGTCCGTTGATATTGTTGCGGTAGTATTTCAATGGCTTTTCTACCGATTCGCCCACAGCCTTGCTGGCAGCAAAGTGAATCACCGACTCAATGCCCGGATGCTGCTTGAGAAAATCAAAAAGTTCTTTCTTTTCCGACACATCCACCTTGCCAAAAACAGGCTTAACACCTGTAATTTTGGCAATATTGTCGATAACATCGGGGTTAGAGTTGCTCAGATTATCTACAATAAATACCTCGTAACCTTTTTGTTGCAATTCTACTACGGTATGCGAGCCAATAAATCCGGCACCGCCGGTAACCATTATTTTCTTCATAAGTAATATCGTTTATTTCAGATGTCAAATTTACAAAAATTACGAAGACAGATAAAAAAAACAAAAAAAAAGTTTGATATAATTAAAATTTAGTATATTTGCAAATGAAGATTTCAACCAACAAGCAACAAGCAAGTAAAAGAAACTGCAGCAATTATGACAAACCTTACAGAATTATTCAAAGAAATACTACTCACAAATGATAGTATAACCATACCCGGGTTCGGCACATTAGAAACACAATACCAACCCGCCCAATTAGACGAAAAAACCGGCACAATCTATCCTCCGGCAAAAATCGTCAAACTCGACACCGGCAAAACCACCGACAAAGAAAACGCGCTCGAAACCTACATTATGCAAACTCAGCCAGTTAACCAAACAACAGCACGTTTGCAAATCGAGCAACTTGTAAAAGATATCAAAGAAAAACTCGACAAGAACGAAACCATAACGCTCGACGAGGTGGGAATCATTGCCAAAGACGAAAGCGGTGCCACCATCATCAAGGCTGTACCCAACAATCTTATGATCGACAACTACGGCATGGATCCCGTGGAAGTAGAGGCTGCAAAAGCTGCTGCCCGTACATCAAAAGGCAAAACAGTAAAAACCACCACTACTACCACCAAGACCACAACAGTAAAAACATCTTCATTATCATCGTCGGTTCGCGACACCAAACCCGCCGAATCGGAAGAAAAAGAGACAAAAAAGAAAAGTGGAGTGCTCAAATGGCTTCTCATTCTTTTGCCAATTGTTGCACTTATCACACTTTATATATTATATATGGAACCGGTCAACAATTGGGTTGCAGGATTGTTTGCATCAAAACCAAAAGCCGACACCACACAAACTGTGGCTCCAGCACCGCAAGACACTGCAAAACCCAAAAATACCGTTCCCGATTTAGGCGAAACCGAAGTAGTAGACGACCCAGAAACCAAAATGCTCTTAGATGCCGGATTCTCTACCACACCTTTAAATATAGGTAGTAATTTTAAAAAATATTACCTCATTGCAGGAAGTTTCACCACAATCAAAAACGCTCAGAAACGTCAACGCGAACTTCCCGGTTCTAAAATCCTAACAGTAGGCGATCAACATCGTGTTTATGTAGGTTCAAGCGACAAAGCCGACGACATACTTAAACAATACAACGATTTGAAGAAAAAACAGCCCGGCTTGGAAGTTTGGCTTCTTAAAAACGCAAAATAAAAAATTTGCATTTACATAAAAAATCATACTGCTACCGCCGTCAAATGACGACGGTAGTTTTTTTTTACCCTATCAAAATGTCAAACTACAATTTTTTTAGAACCCCTAATTTTGTTTTAATAAAAAAAAGCCATAAATTTGCGCAAATTACCGATTGTATATTTGTCGGGAACATAAAAAAGTAAATGGCAAAATTAGCAATTATAGGCGGAGGCATATCCGGATTGGCAGCAGGCATATACGCCCAACTCAACGGCATCGAAAGCGAGATTTTTGAGTCGCACACCGTTGTGGGCGGACAATGCACTTCGTGGAAACGCAAAGGATACCACATCGACAATTGCGTACACTGGATGACAGGCACTTCGCCAAAGAAAGAAATATATAAAGTGTGGCAAGAGGTTGGAGTAATTCAAGACCCCAACAAAGACATCATCCGCCACGACTATTTTCTTCAAGTTGACATCGACGGCGTGAAGGCTCACGTTTGGCGCGACCTCGAAAAAATGCGTCAGGAACTTCTCTCCATCGCACCCGAAGACACCAAAGAAATCAACATCTTCATAAAGTTGATAAAAAAATTTCAGGCAATAGAACTACCCTCCAAGTTACCCCAAGAACAAATGGGTTTTGGACAAAATATGAAATTGCTTTTTAAAATGATGAAAGCAATTCCCGCATTTGCCAAATACAAAAAACTCACCTTGGAGGAATACGCCCAAAGGTTCAAAAGTCCTATCATTCACCAAATTATATACAACTACGTTCCCAAGCAGTTTTATGTAATTTCGGCATTCTACATGTATGCCATGTTTTCGATGGGCAACGCTGATTTGCCGTTTGGTGGTTCAGATGCCATTACCGACAGAATGAGAGACAAATACCTTAGTCTCGGCGGTAAAATTTCAGCAAAGAAAAAGGCTCTCAACGCCGAAATCAACGACAAAAAAATCACAAAAATCAATTTTGCCGACGGTACTTCAATAGAGCCCGAATATGTGATTATTGCCACCGACCTTAAAGTTGCGTTTAATATAATTGGTCACAACTATATGGACGACAACCTAAAAAAGGCATTCAACAATACCACCACACACCCGGTGTTTAGCAATATAACCATCTATTTTGCAGTGGATTGCCCCACCAACGACATTCCCACTATGGAAATATTCAACTGCGAACCATACACAATAGTAGGTCGTGAACATAAGGTGGTGATTGTAAACAACTACGCCGATCAACCAAACTTTGCACCCGAAGGCAAAGGCATTATTCAGATACTCATGGTGCAGCACGACGACGAATACCAATATTGGGAAGACCTCTACAACGACCCTGAGGCATACAAAGCCGAAAAACTGCGCATAGCATCTGAAATACAGCAACGTTTGGAAAAACATTACCCACAATATCAAGGCAAACTATCGTTGGTAGAAATTTGCACTCCAAAAAGTTTCAACAGATATTTGGGTTCGTACAAAGGTTCGTACATGGGTTTTATACAAACACCCTACGCACCCAAACTCGTTCACCACGGCAATGTTGACGGTATCGACAATCTTTGTCTTGCCGGTCAATGGTTGCAAACTCCCGGTGGACTGCCCAACGCTCTCGTTACAGGCAAATTTGCCGTTCAACGACTCATCAAGCGTTTTAATTTAGCCGACCATTTTCGTCAAAACCTCTAAACCCGATATCGTATGCTGAAGAAAAAAAAGAGAAGCCTTTTGGGAGAAGCCTTTTTCAGGATAATGCGAAATTATCTGCGGGTATTACACAACAATGTGTATTACAAGCATATATACGTATTGGGTAGAGAGAATATACCCGAAAAAGGCACACCATTAATAATAGCATCAAACCACCAAAACGCCCTCAACGACGCTCTTGGTGTTGAATTTGCTTTCCGCGACCGCATTGTAAGCATTTTTACACGTGCCGACGCATTCAACCGTCCGTTTCTCGGCAAATTGTTGCGCAGTATCTACCTGCTGCCGGCGTTCCGCATTGATTTCGACGGAATGGACGCATTAAAAAACAACTACGATATTTTTGCCGAAGCCGGCGAAAGAATACTCTCCGGTGGCACTGTACTGATATTTCCCGAAGCCCTCAACCAAGACAAACGTTGGCTCGGCGAATTTTCGATGGGATACCTGCGTATGGCGTTTGATGCAGTGAAAAAATCTGAATTTAAAACCGACATCGTAATCCTGCCCATCTGCAACCACTACAGCAACTATTTCAAATTCCGCGAGGATATGATGATAGTGTGCGGCAAACCCATTTCGCTAATGCCTTATTACGAACTCTTCCAAACCAAACCACGCACTGTTCAGCGCACAGTAAACAATTTGGTAAGAGAGCAAATATCATCGATGATGCTCAACATCACCGACTTAGACAATTACGAATCTATCGACCACATACGCGAAACATACGGCAAACGCTACTGCAAACTCTGCGGCGGCGACCCCACATACCTGCCCGACAAACTTGAATCCGACAAAGCCCTCTTCAAGGAACTTGAAGACGTCAAGGCGCAACAGCCCGAAGTTATCGAAGAGATATACAGCGAAGCAGCCACATTGAAAAAGAACTGTGGACGTTTCCGCATTGCCGACGATAATTTCGATATACCATTCCGCAAAGGCAGTTTTATTTTCCGACTTTTGTCGTTGATATGCTTGTTTCCTTTGTTTGTGGCAGCGTCGATACCAAATATTTTAATATTTTTGTCGCCACAACCCTTGACCAAAAAATTTAAAGCCGGCAACGGACACATGACCATGTTTGTGGGCGGAATCCGTTTTGCCGTAGGTGCATTAATAGCCTTTCCGCTGTGCTACAGCATATTCTTCCTGCTTGAAGGATATTTTTGGAATTGGCTATATGCCACAATACATGTGATATTATTGCCGTTTTTAGGATTGTTCGCATGGAATTATCGGCAAACATTCATCGGTTTAAAACGCGAATGGAGATATCGCATCAAATCAAAACGCAGCCAAAACAAACGTCGCGGCAAAGGACTTGCAGAAACAATTGAACTCAGAAAACGTTTATTTGATAAATTAGACAACATATTAACAAAAAATACATGGAAAAAAGAGTAGTAATCACCGGCATGGGTATTTACTCGTGCCTCGGCAAAAATCTTGACGAAGTTAAGAACTCGCTTTACAACGGCGTGTCGGGCATCGTTTTAGACCCCGAACGCAAAGAATTAGGATTCCGCTCAGGACTTACCTCGAAACTCGACGTTCCCGACCTGAAAGGACAACTATCGCGTGCTCAACGTGTTTTTATGCCCGAACAGGCTAAATACGCATACGTAGCCACTGTTGAGGCTCTCAACAATGCCAAAATAGACCAAGACTATTTAGACGCCAACAGCGTTGGTCTGCTCTATGGCAACGACTCAAGCGCAGAACCTGTCTACAAAAGCGTAGAAACAATGTTTAAAAAGAAAAACACCACTCTGATTGGTTCAGGCGGTATTTTCCAATCTATGAACTCTACCGTAACTATGAACCTCGGTTGTATTTTCCACCTTCGTGGTATCAACCTTACCATTTCAGGCGCTTGCGCAAGTGGTAGCCATGCAATCGGTCTTGGTTCGTTGCTTATCCGCAACGGATTGGAAGACATGGTGGTATGTGGTGGTGCTCAAGAAGTTAACCCCTACGCAGTAGGCAGTTTCGACGGTATTAGCGCATTCTCAACCCGCGAAGACGCTCCCACAAAAGCATCTCGCCCGTTCGACCGCGATCGCGACGGACTTGTTCCCGGTGGTGGTGCTGCTACAGTTATTATCGAAGAATACGAACACGCCGTAAAACGCGGTGCAAACATCATAGCAGAAATCAAAGGCTGGGGATTCTCGTCAAACGGTGACCATATTTCATCGCCCAACGTTGCCGGTCCTGCCAAATCGTTGGAAAACTGCTTACGTCTTTCTAACGTGAATATCAACGAGATAGGCTATATCAATGCACACGCCACTTCAACACACATCGGCGACATGAACGAAGCAAAAGCCATTTCGCAAATATTTGGTGATTGCAAACCTTACGTTACCTCTACCAAGAGCCAAACCGGTCACGAAATGTGGATGGCAGGCGCAAGCGAAATCATCTATTCAACCCTTATGATGAAAAACGATTTTGTGGCAGCCAACCTCAACTTTGAGAACCCCGACGAAGATTCGGCAAAACTCAATATCCCCGGACAGCGAGTTTCGGCACATTTTGATATGTTCCTTTCTAACTCGTTCGGCTTTGGCGGAACCAACTCTACATTGATTGTAAAGAATTTATAGCCATATTATTCATTATCATCCCCCGAGGCTGACGCGATGTCAGCCTCGTTTTTTTTGTGCAAAAACACACTTTTTGAAAATATTTTTGCCTACTTAAATAATTTTTCCCAACTTTGCACCTTGAAATAATTATAATATTAATAAAAAACACTCTATAAAAATGGAAAAAAACGAACTTATCGCAAAGATCAACTCTGTACTCGCTAACGAATTTGAAGTAGAAGAAACCGAAATCGCTCCCGAAAAAGAGATCAAAGCCACCCTTCAACTCGACAGCCTCAGCCTCGTAGACATGATTGCCGTTATCGAAGAAGAATTCGGCGTTGAAATCAAAGGTCAGAGTGTTGCACAGGTTAAAACATTCCAGAATCTCTACGATTTCGTATACGAAAAAACCAACGCATAAATATGGCCAAAACCGTTCTTTATGCGGGCGACGGAATTAAGACATTTATTCCGCAGCGCGAGCCTATGCTCATGGTCGACAAACTGTTCTCCGTGTCGGATACCGACGTGGAGACCGGTTTAACTGTATCCGAGTCAAACATTTTTGTAGAAGACGGCGTAATATCCGAATCAGGTTTGATTGAGCACATAGCCCAAAGCGCCGCCACGTTTGCCGGATACAACGACTGGGTAAACCATCGCCCCATCGTCTTGGGATACATTGCCGAAATCAAGAAATTCGCTTTGCAAGCACCCCTTCCAAAAGTGGGCGACAGCATCGAAACTTCTATGTCGGTGATATCACAGGCTATGAACATCACGCTTATGAACGCTGAATCAAAAGTTAACGGCGTTTCAGTGGCAGTGTGCAAAATGAAAATCTTCATGGACAAATAATGGAGGCGAACAGCAACAGCGAACTGTCGGTAACACTCGACTTTACAGTGCCATTTTACGACCTCGACGCCATACAAATGGTGTGGCACGGCAACTATGTGAAATACATGGAAAATGCACGCGAGGCTTTTGGTGCTAAATTCGGCTTTGAGTATCTGCACATTTTCAACAGCGGATACACAGCGCCCGTGGTGGATATGCACATCAAATACCGCAACTCGGCACGAATAGGCGACCAACTAAAAATCAAAATCACCTACGTGCCGTCGAAAGCCGCCAAAATGGTATTCCGCTATATTGTAACACGTCCACAAGACAATGCAGTGATTATCGAGGCAGAAACCACACAGTTGTTTGTGTCGCGCAGTGGCACTTTTGAAACCTCGAATCCCGACTTTGTGGTGGAATGGAAAAAACGTTGGAACATTCCCCTGCCTTCATCAACCAAATAAAAACAGCCGAAAATGCTTATCAAAGATTTTTACTACATAGAAAACCACTCCGCAGAAAGCGACGGCAGCCACGTTTACACCGTAAGGCTCAACACTCAGCACCCCGTTTACCAAGGGCATTTCCCCGAAAAGCCCATAACACCGGGCGTGTGCAATATTCAAATGATTAAAGAATGTGTTGAAGACGCCACATCTAAACGTCTGACTTTTACAGCAATAGACCGCTGCCGACTTACCGCAATGGTAACACCTGACGGATCGCCTATGCTCAACATCAAGGTGCAGACCGATGCTGCAGATTCATCTAAAGTTTCTGCCACAATATTCTATGGCGAAACCACTTACATGACACTCAGCGGCACTGTTGCCGAAAAATAAAACCTCATGCCATGAAAAAATACGATGCAGTGATTATCGGCGCGGGTCTCGGCGGATTGCAATGCGCTTACATTCTTGCCAAAAACGGTATGAAAGTGTGCGTATTGGAACAAAACCGTCTTATAGGTGGCTGCATACAAACATTTGTGCGCAAAAACACCAAATTTGACACCGGATTTCACTACATCGGCGGATTAGACGAGGGTCAGCCCCTCAACCGCATTTTCAAATACTTCGATTTAATGAATTTGCCGTGGCAAAAACTCGACACCAACGGCTTCGACGAAATTATCTACCAAGATAAATCGTATATGTTGGTAAACGGCTACGACAATTTTTGCAACAAAATGTCGGAGTATTTTCCACAATCGGCTTCACAATTAAGCACTTATACAAAATTTCTCCGTGGTGTAGGCGAAGGCATATTTGATAGTTTCGACCGCGACCCCGAGCAAAACCTCTCCGGCGACACGCTTTTTGGCAAAAACGCCTACCAATATCTCACAAGCACTATCTCCGACCCAATTTTGCAAAATGTGCTTTCAGGCACATCGGCAAAACTTCATTTAGATAAAGAACGTCTGCCGCTCTACACATTTGCGCAAATCAACAGTTCGTTTATCCAAAGCGCATACCGAATCCGTGGCGGAGGAATGCAGATAGCCGAAAAACTCGCTCAAAGCATCACCAATATGGGCGGCGAAGTTTTCACCAATGCAAAAGTTACCAACCTTGTGGAATCCGACGGAAGAATTTCAACCGTTGAAATCGAAGGTCGCGAACCGGTGGAAACCAAATACATAATCTCCGACATCCACCCCGCAGCCACATTGCGATTGGCACAAGAAACATCATTTGTAAAAAAAATATACCGCAAGCGCATTTCGTCGTTAGAAAACACTTTCGGAATGTTCACCGCCAACATCAAACTCAAACCCGGCGCTCTTGAATACCTCAACCGAAACATCTACATTCACGAAACCGACGACATTTGGAACGAAGGCTCACAAACAGCCGCCGAAAATCCACGCTGCGCACTCGTAAGTTACACCGTTCCCGACGACCAAGGCAAATACGCTCAAAACGTTGACCTGCTTACTCCTATGCTTTGGAGCGATGTAGAACAATTTCAAGAATCCTCAATCGGACATCGTCCGCAACAATATATCGAACTAAAACAGAAAAAAGCAGAGCAACTCATTGCCCTTGCCGACAAATATATAAAAGGTTTTGCCAATGCGGTGGAATCGGTATTTACTTCTACTCCCCTCACCTACCGCGACTACACTGCCACCGAAAACGGATCGGCATTCGGCATAGTAAAAGACTACGACCGATTGATGTACACCCTGTTAACACCCAAAACACCAATTCCAAACCTTTGGCTCACAGGACAAAACCTCAATCTCCACGGAATATTGGGCGTAAGTATGACATCGTTTTTCTCATGCGGTGAAATCTTAGGACAACGACCCTCATCTAATATGTTTAATATTTAACAATCAAAGCATTATGGAACAAGAAATCAAAAATACAGAAAACCAAAACGACGAAGGTTTCGCATTTGGAAAACTCAACTACAAACTTCTTATAATAGGCTTTGCCATCATCGTATTTGGATTCATTTTGATGGCTGGCGGCGCAAGCGACGACCCCAATGTATTCAACGAAGAAATTTTTTCATTTCGCCGCATCACCCTTGCACCCATAGTAGTGCTTTTTGGCTTTGCCTTTGAAATTTACGCTATTATGCGCAAACCGGAGAAATAGTTCTTGCACTGCATTTACGCAATTATTTATAAAAAAACTATAACAATGAAAAAGCAATTAGTAGCGGCTATGGCAACCGCATTGATAAGTACTGCCGCCATAGCACAAAATGAAGATGGGTTTAAATTTACAACAATTAAAACAATTCCCATCACATCAGTTAAAAACCAATATCAGAGCGGCACATGCTGGTGTTTCAGCACTCTGTCGTTTTTTGAGGCAGAATTAATTCGTCTCGGCAAAGGTGAATACGATTTTAGCGAGGCATTTGTAGTGCACAAAACTATGGAAGACCGTGCCGACAAGGCTGTTCGCACACACGGCGATGTTTCGTTTAGTCCCGGTGGTAGTGCATACGATGTGCTTTTCTGCATGCAAAATTACGGTATTATTCCTCAAGAGGCTATGCCCTCGATGGGAAACCTCAGCGGCGACTCTTTGCCCAACAACAACGAAATGGACAAAGTGGCAGGCGGCATTGTTTCGGCTATTGCCAAAAGCGATGCTAAAAAGATTTCGCCCAACTGGAAAAAATCTGTTACCGCTGTTTACGACACATATCTTGGCGTTTGTCCCGAAAAATTCACCTTCAAAGGCAAGGAATACACTCCAAAATCTTACGCAGAATCGCTCGGACTTAATTTCGATGATTATGTATCAATTACATCTTACACACATCATCCTTTCTATCAGAAATTTATCCTCGAAATCCCTGACAACTGGCGTTGGGACGCATCTTACAACGTGCCTATGGACGAAATGATGCGCATTATCGATAATGCTATCGACAAGGGTTACACCGTAGCATGGGGAGCCGACGTTAGCGAACAAGGTTTCAACCGCAATGGTATTGGCGTTTTCCCTGATGTTAAAAACACATCTACCATTGGTAGCGACCAAGCCCGCTGGACAGGCATGAACACCAACGAAAAGAAGGCTTACCTTACTTCAAAACCCTTGCCCGAAATCACTCCCACTCAAGAGATGCGTCAGATTGCATACGACAATTGGGAAACCACCGACGACCACGGTATGCTTATCTACGGACTTGCCAAAGACCAAAACGGCAAACTCTATTACATGGTAAAAAACAGTTGGGGCACTGATAATAAATACAAAGGCACATGGTATATTTCAAAAGCCTTTGCAGCCTACAAAACAATGGATTTTCTTGTTCACAAAGACGCTATCCCCGCTGACATAGCCAAGAAATTAGGCATTAAGAAATAAAACCAAATCCATATAAAATAAAAAAACCACGGTTTGATGCCGTGGTTTTTTTTATAATCTTATTTACAACAAATCTTAGTTGCCAAGACCGAAGCGGAGCATAGCCGAAACGGTAAGGTCTTTATCAGATTGTTTGAGGTATTCGCGGATAGTGATTTTGTTATCCTGTTCAAACTTCTGATTGAGAAGAGTGTTCTCCTCGTAGAATTTGTTGATACGACCTTTAGCGATGTTTTCGATCATCTGAGCGGGAACAACAGTTTCGGCAGCGATTTTAGCCTTGATTTCTTTAGCCTGAGCGCCTTGTTCTTCTGTGATCCAACCTTTGGTGATGTTAGAAGCGATGTGGTCGTCAGAGTCAACGTGAGCGGGGTTGATGCCAACTTTCTTGAGAGCGGCCTCAACTTTCTTCTGAATCTGCTCTTGAACGGTTTTCTCTTTAGCAACCTCAAGTTCTTTGTTGATAACCTCGGGATCGATACCGTCTTTGTCGATAGCCATAGGCGACATAGCGGCTACTTGCATAGCCACGTTTTTAGCCACGGTAGCGTCGGCAGCTTTGTTGAAAGCGATAGCTGCGGTAAGGCGGTTGCCCATGTGGTTGTAAACAATAGCTTGTTCGCCGGAGATTTTGCCATAGAAACCGAGTTCTATTTTTTCACCGATAACGCCGTTTTGGTTCATGATCTCGTCGTTGATAGTACCTTTGCCATAAGCGATAGCTTTGAGAGCGTCGGCATCAGCGGGATCGTTAGCGATAGCGGCAGCAAGAATATCTTGTGTAAATTTAACGAAGTCAGCGTTTTTAGCCACAAAGTCAGTTTCGCAGTTGAGCGAAACGATATATGCTTTTTTGCCATCGGCAGAAACACCACCGAGTACGCAACCTTCCTTAGCGTCACGGTCGGCGCGTTTAGAAGCGATTTTCTGTCCTTTTTTTCTGAGGATGTCGATAGCGGCATCAAAGTCGCCGTTGCTTTCAATGAGGGCTTTTTTGCAGTCCATCATACCGGCACCGGTCATACCGCGAAGTTTCATAACCTCAGCTGCTTTAATTTCAGCCATTTTTATAAAGTGTTTTAAGGGGGTTAGAAAAAAACGCCTTTCCGCCATAGGAGGCGGCGGAAAGGCTAAATGGTTTAGTTGTTGCTATCTTCTGTATTTTCAGCGTCTGCTTTTGCGTCTTCAGCCTTTTCGTCAGAACCCTTGCGAGCGCGGGTTTTGCGAACTTTGCCGTGCTTGTTGTCGGCGCCCTTAGCATTATCTTTCTCCGGAGCGTCTACTTTACGTTCAGCAACACCTTCAGCAATAGCGCCGGTGATAACGTCGAGTACGATAGAGATAGATTTAGCAGCGTCGTCGTTAGCAGGAATTACAAAGTCAACGTCGTTGGGGTTAGAGTTGGTATCAACCATAGCAAATACGGGGATACGTAGTCTCTTAGCCTCTTTAACGGCGATTTTTTCTTTAGTAACGTCCACTACGAACAAAGCAGCGGGAACGCGAGTAAGGTCGGCGATAGAACCGAGGTTTTTCTCGAGTTTTTCGCGCTGACGGTTGATTTGGAGTTTTTCGCGTTTAGAAAGTTGGTCGAAAGTACCGTCGGTAGCCATCTTGTCGATGGTAGTCATTTTCTTAACGGCTTTGCGTACAGTGGGGAAGTTGGTGAGCATACCGCCCGACCAGCGTTCTGTAACGTAAGGCATGTTGATAGCCTTAACCTTTTCTGCAACGATTTCCTTAGC
>JAGCVU010000138.1 GCA_017962175.1 Bacteroidales bacterium
AAATTTATGCAAATAAAATGTTATTATTTGAAAAAAATTCTTAAATTTACCCCAAAAAATCACTAATATGTCACAGAAAATATTTAACATTGGCATCCTCGGCACAGGATGGATTGCCGACAAAATGGCGACAACGCTCGCTGGAATGACCACCGCACGTGCCTACGCAGTGGCTTCACGCACAACAGAAAAGGCAGAAAAATTTGCCGCACAATTCTCTATTCCAAAGGCTTACGGCAATTACGAAGCATTAGCCGACGACCCAGAGGTAGACCTAATTTATATAGCCACACCTCACTCGCACCATTTTGAAAACACCAAGATGTGCCTTTTGAAAAACAAACCCGTGCTATGCGAAAAGGCTTTTACCGTAAACACTCCTCAGGCTGAGGAACTTATCAGAATTGCCAACGAACGCAAGGTGTTTCTCGCCGAAGCCATTTGGACTCGCTATCAACCTATGCGTCAAATGATTAACGAGGTTATCAATAGCGGCGTTATTGGCAAACTTCAAATGCTTTCGGCAAATCTCTGTTACCCAAACATTGCCCTACAACGTATGTACGACCCTGCACTTGCCGGCGGTGCACTTTTAGACCTCGGTGTTTATGTGCTCAATTTTGCCGATATGTTTTTTGGCGATGATATCAAATCAATCTCTTCGCACTGCATCAAATACCCCACAGGCGTTGATATTCAAGAATCTATCACCATTGAGTACAACGACGGACGCATTGCAGTGCTTTGGAGTTCGCAACTTGCCAAGAGCGACCGTCAGGGCATAATCTCAGGCACCGATGGTTTCGTTATTGTAGAAAACGTAAACAATCCGCAGTCGTATGCCATTTATAATCAAGATTATCAACTTGTTAAAAAGGTTGACTGTCCGCCGCAAATCACCGGCTACGAATATCAGGTAGACTGCTGCATCCGCGCCATCAACCAAGGCAAGATAGAACCCGACGAAATGCCACACGTTGATACACTGCGCATTATGCGTCAAATGGATGCTCTCCGCAAAGAATGGGGTGTAAAACTTTGCGACGAAGTGTAGTTACTCAATCTCTTTCAACAGCCTTACCGCATTATTGTAAAGAATATCTTCACGCTCTTGTGCGGTGAGGCTCAGTTGGTTAAAGCGTTTGAGTTCGTCTTCGTGATCCCACATAGGATAATCGCTTCCAAAGAGAAAATTCTCAACACCGTGAGCCTTTATCATCTCATTTGCCTTATTTATAGGCAGTTTCCAAAGCGTACTTGAAGTATCGAACCAAACTTTTTTGCCAACAAGATATTCGCACGACTTGTCCCACTCGGTGTAACCGCCAAAATGCGCTGCAATCACAATCAAGTTTGGATGTTTTTCCAAAACGTGTAGAATGCGTTGCGGACCCGAAAAATCGTAACGGCAATCGCCCGCGTGAACCAAAACCGGCATATTCAGCGAGGCAATCACATCGTAAATAGGATCCATTTCGGGAGTATCCACTTGAAATTTCTGAAAGTCGGGATGCAACTTAATTCCCTTTAAGCCAAGACCTTTGATACGTTTAAGTTCGTTTTCAAAATTCTCGTAGCCGGGATGCACCGTTCCAAAGCCTACAAACTCTTTGTGGGCGTTAATTTCGTTAACGATATAGTTATTGATAGCCTCCACCTGATGAGCAACCGTAGCGGTGGAGTGGACGATATATTTTTCAACTCCTATTTTGCGGCCACTTGCGAGCAACCGCTCAGGTACACCGTTGTAACACATCGTAGTGTCATAAAAATCGCCTATCGTCTTGCTTGCTTTGTCGGCGATTTTTTCCGGGTAGATATGTGCGTGAAAGTCGATTATCATAATGCGCAAATATATCTATAAGGCACGACACATTTATATAGTTAATATTTTTTTAGCGTTAATTATAATATGCAAAAAACGGGAAACCGCTAAATAATAATTTAACAGTTTCCCGTTGAAATGCGTTTAACGATGTGTTTCTACAATCCTTTCAAGAGGCAAGCCAAAGCAAGGATGATAAATCCGGCAAACAAGAACCAAAATGAGTAAGCCGAAACAAATGGGATTGAGATAAAGTGGCCAAGGATGCCAACTACGCCGAGGGCTGTTGCCACGCCCCATACTGCGTTTGTAGGTGCTGATAATTTCATAATCTGTTGAAGTTTAAAAGTTTAAAAATTACGATAACTGTGTTTTTGTGTTTTCGGCTACAATATAAGGATTTTTTTTCAAACGGCGTATACGGAAATGAGATTTTTTTTCTGAAAGATTACAAAAATATTTAACGCATAATATAATATGCACAATTCCTCAAAATCACGATTTATGCATAAAATATTATGCGTAACGATGAAGTAAAAAACACATTCGCCGAAAAATATTCGGCGAATAGTTGATTATTCGCCGAAAAGGTTTTATATTTGCCACAAAAAAAGGCTATGTATCTGCATCAAAGAAAAGATTGGTATAATTTTGTTTACGACAAGACTATTGTTTTAAAGGCATTAGGCGCACTGCGGCTACGTCAAGGCGTATTGATGGGCAAGGCTGGCAGAATGGGATTTGACGTGCAAAACGAAAAATACCTCGAAAACCTCTCGCTCGAAATTATTAAATCCTCAGAAATTGAGGGCGAAAGTCTTAACTTACAGCAAGTTCGTTCATCAATAGCACGTCGTCTCGGACTCAACACGGCAGGAATCATACCATCGCAGCGTTACATAGATGGCATAGTGGAAATGAACTTGGATGCCACGCGAAATTATTCTACACCGCTAACTTCCGAACGGCTTTTTGGTTGGCACAATGTGCTTTTCCCCACAGGCAGAAGCGGTTTTTACAAAATAGAAGTTGGGCAATACCGTACACACGATATGGAGGTGGTTTCAGGACCTATGGGTATGGAAACCGTGCATTATCGTGCTCCCGCCCCCGAAAGAGTGCCCGACGAAATGGAGCGTTTTATTAAATGGTTCAACGATGACGCAGATACCGACTTGGTACTTAAAGCCGCCATCGCTCACCTTTGGTTTGTAAGTATCCACCCATTCGACGATGGAAACGGACGCATTGCACGAGCCATAACAGATATGTTGCTGGCCAAATCTGAAAATTCGCCGCTTAGATTTTACAGCGTGTCTAACGAAATTAACTTAGACCGAAAGGGATATTATGCTATACTTGAAGATACCGAAACCGGCGAAGGTGACATAACCGCTTGGCTTTTATGGTTTTTCAAACATTTAGACAATGCAATAGCAAAATCCGAAACCGTAGTAGATTCGGCGTGGAACAAAAGCGATCTTTTTGCAAAAACAGCGCAATTATCTCTTAATCAACGTCAAAAGAAAATTATGGGTATGCTTATCGATGGTTTTAATGGCAAACTCACCACAGCCAAATACGCCAAAATAAACAAATGCTCACAAGACACCGCTCTTAACGACATTAATATGTTAATTTTATACAACATACTAAAAAAATCAGAAGAAGGAAAAGGTAAAAACACCAACTACGTTTTGGCATAATTTAAAGCACAACACAAAAAAATGAGCCGCAAAATTTTGCGGCTCTTATACATAATTCTATAATAATAACCTATTTCTTCACAGGTTCAATTACTCTATACTTGCCGCTCAAATGCATAAAGGCAAATAAGCGCAAGAGTCCGTCGTAATAGGCATCGAAATAGCCGTCTTCAAAGGGCTTGTTCTCGCTGTTCCACAGTTCTTTAACAAACTCGATGGCGTGAGGATTGTTTGACGCAAGCGAGATGGCTGCCACTGTGCCTACAAGTCCTACGGAGTGACGAAGTGCGGTTTTGCCGCCTGCCGACATAGGACGCTCGGGGAATGTGCCGTCTACGTTGTACTGATCTTTAAAGTCGTGTACGCCTTGTTTGAAGAAGAAATTTTGAATAGTGTTGGCGTATTTCTGTTGCCATTCCTTATCTTTGCAAGCCCACGAATAGTCGAGCGCAATGTTCATAGGCACACGCCACGAATCGTACATAAACGATTTGCCCCACGGGAACGGACTGTCTTGAATTGTGCCGTCGAAATTGCATTGATCGGGGTTGAGACCAGTTTCTTCGTTGATACATTTGTGGAGAAATGCACGGCTACTGTCGGCGCAACTCTGCCAATATTCTGAGCGACCGTCGTCAGCCCATTTTGCCCAAACCTCGT
>JAGCVU010000139.1 GCA_017962175.1 Bacteroidales bacterium
CCTCAACGACAAAAATGCAGAAATCAAATACAACGGTCCGTTGGTCGTGATGGTCAACAATTTCAGCGCGTCGGCATCTGAAATATTTGCTGCCGCAATGCAAGACTACGACCGCGCCATCATTATGGGCAGCAACTCGTCGTTCGGCAAAGGTACTGTGCAGAGTTTCTACGACTTAGACCAACTTGTAAACGGCTACAACGACCTCAAACCTCTCGGCACTGTAAAACTCACCATACAGAAATTTTACCGCGTAAACGGCGGCACCACACAGTTGAAGGGCGTAATTCCCGACATCATTATTCCCGATGCCTACACCTACATCGAAACAGGCGAAAAGGAGAGCAAAACAGCCCTTCAATACGACGTGATCGACCGTGCTCAATACAAGCCCACCAACACCGTAAACCGCTCCAAGATAGCCGACCTCAGCCGCAAACGCATCAGCACCGACCCGATTTTCCGCCAAATTGACGAAAACGCTCACCGCCTAAAAGCCAAAAACGACGACACCGACTACTCGCTCAATTTCGACAAATATCGCAAGCACCTCAAAGAACTTAAAGACGAGGCCGACAAGTACAGCAAAATTGGCAAAGAAAAAACCGGCGTAACAGCCACCTTCACCTCTGCCGACAAAACCGTCTGCGGCTCCGACACCCTCAAAATCAAGAAGTTCACCCAATGGTTCGGCGAAGTGGAAAAAGACATCTACATCTCTGAGGCAGTAAACGTGGTTGGGGATATGAAATAGCAATCCCCGAAAAATGTATAAAAGTAAAGGATAGCATACTGAAAAAATGTGAAAAAATAAAGTATACTATCCTTAATTTTTGTAAATAAATAAAGTATACTATCCGGGAAAAATGTTGGAAATATAAATTAAGAATAGATTATTTCCTTTTTCCCTAACTTAAATCGAAGTTTAAACTAAGGAACTAAGACAAGGCGGAGACCATTGGTGTGGTTCCTATAATCGGGAAAGTAGTTGTTACGATTAGCAACGCGACAGAAGACATCGCCATCGCCCCACGAACCACCACGAAGAACGCGGCTAGAACCAGATGAAGAACCTTGCGGATTGTTTGAAGGACAATTTTTATAATAGTCAGAAGCATACCAATCGTTGCACCATTCTTCAACGTTGCCCGTCATATCGTAGATGCCGAGTGAATTTGGTTTCTTAGATTTTACTTGATGAGTGCCGTAATCATTATGACTACTACCCAAATCGTATGAATTATTAGCATACACAGCCACATCATCAATATTATCACTTCCGCTGTATTCTGTGCCACCACTCTTACAGCCACGGGCGGCATATTCCCATTCGGCTTCGGTTGGGAGGCGAAAGGTCTTTCCGGTTATGTCGTTCAATTTTTTAATAAATGTCTGACAATCGTTCCAAGAAACATTTTCAACAGGATAATTATCTCCTTTTTGATAATAACTCGGATTATCTCCCATCACAGCCTTCCATAATTCTTGTGTTACTTCTGTTTCACCAATATAGAAAGTGCTCACAGTTACCGTATGGGGCGGCTGTTCTCTGTCGCAGTCATTTGACCCCATCAGAAACGAACCTTCGGGAACTTGTATCATATAACCATAGGTTTTATTATCAATGACGATTGGAAAAGAAGATGATTGAATAGATTCATTCTCGCTCAATTTTTGGCAATAACAATTGATACTACCTAATATTATTAAAAGTGTGAATAAAAATGGTTTCATACTTAAAATAGATTTATTGTGAGTTAGATATCTTCTTGCAAATATAGAATAAAAAGATTACAAAACCACAGTTATTTTGATACTATTTTTAAAAATCACCCAAAATCTTTCTTTGCAAAGAAACTTTTTAAACCCAAAATCTTTCTTTATAAACAAACCAACGCACAAAAAAAATCCGAACCATATTGGTCCGGATTTTTTTTGTTGCCTTTGCGGGAGTAGATTTTTTTGGATTTTACTATCCTCGCGGGACGTGTTGAAATAAGTTTTCCGTGCCGACGTATCTCTTCTTCGCGGTCGGCTCGCTTTACTGCGTTGACATAAAGGTCAACCGAAGTGCGTTTCTTGGCCATAATTTAAAATATTAGTGAGTTAATTATGAACCTAAAACGGAAGATTGATGATTTTGTTGCGTTTTAGCACATAAGCGGACAAAAAAAGCCTGAGCGGAGAAACCACTCAGGCGATATTTTATAAGAGATTATATTCTAATTACTTAGAAATAACGCGTGCCATTTCGAGCACTTTGTTAGAATAACCCCATTCGTTGTCGTACCAAGCGCAAACTTTTACGAAAGTTTTGTCGAGTTGGATACCAGCCTTCTCGTCGAAGATAGAAGTGTGGGGATCGTTGCGGAAGTCGGTAGAAACAACAGCCTCGTTGGTGTAGCCGAGTACGCCTTTGAGTTCGCCTTCAGAAGCCTCTTTCATTGCTTTGCAGATGTCTTCGTAAGAAGTTTCTTTTGCGAGTTCGCAAGTAAGGTCAACGAACGAAACGTCAGAGGTAGGAACACGGAGGCTCATACCAGTAAGTTTGCCGTTGAGTTCAGGAAGAACTTTGCCTACTGCCTTAGCAGCACCGGTAGACGAAGGAATGATGTTTTCGAGGATGCCACGACCACCGCGCCAGTCTTTCTTAGAAGGACCGTCAACAGTTTTCTGAGTAGCGGTAGCAGCGTGAACTGTAGTCATAAGACCACGAACGATACCGAATTTGTCGTTCAACACTTTGCTGATAGGAGCCAAGCAGTTGGTTGTACAAGAAGCGTTCGAGATGATTGTCTGACCAGCGTATGTTTTGTCGTTAACACCGTATACGAACATAGGAGTAGCGTCCTTAGAAGGAGCCGACATAATAACTTTCTTAGCACCTGCTTTGATGTGAGCCTCAGCGAGTTCGGCGGTAAGGAAGAAACCAGTAGATTCAACTACTACGTCTGCACCTAATGCACCCCAAGTGATGTTAGCGGGATCTTTTTCAGCAAAGATCTGGATTTTGTTGCCGTCAACAATCATAAAGTTGCCGTCAACTTTGATGTCGTGATTGAACTGACCGTGAACTGAGTCGTATTTGAGCATGTAAGCCAAATAGTCAGCGTCGAGAAGGTCGTTGATACCTACAACCTGGATGTCTTTTGCAAAATTCTCTACGGCAGCGCGGAAAACCATGCGACCGATACGGCCGAAACCGTTGATACCTAATTTAATCATTTTATTATAAATTAATTAATTAATTAAAAATTTCGTGTTTTTAACACCGCAAATTTACAAAATAAATTATTCCGTTTACCGCCCAAATACTAATTTTATCTTAACTTTTGTTAAAAATTAATTAGCCAACCTTTAGCATATATAATAAAAGGTGTAAAAAAAATTTTAGTATTTTTGTGGAATAATAGCAAAAAAATCATCTATTAGGCAAAACATATTAAAACACATATTTATGAGAAAATTTTTAAGCATCATTGCGGCTACGGCCGTATCCCTATCGCTTGCATCGTGCTTTGGAGGCGGCGAAGGAAACAACAACCAAGGTGGAGAAAACACCCAGTCAAACAACACTCAGTCTGCCGGCGTTATCAAGCGTGCCGACGGTAGTATTATCAAAATGGGCGGTTACAAGGCAGCCGCTCCCAACACCGACGCTCCCAAATACAGCGCATCGCTCAAAGCCGACAACCTGCCTTCAAAAGTAGACTTGCGTCCGTATATGTCGCCTGTTGAAGACCAAGGTCAACTCGGTTCGTGCACTGCCAACGCCACAGCCGGTGCTTACGAGTATCTCAAATGGTGGCACAAGGAGAGCCAGTTTGACCTCAGCCGCCTTTTCCTCTATTACAACACCCGCGTTATCGAAGGCACTGTAAATATTGACAATGGAGCAATGATTTTCGACGTAATTCAAGCCCTTCACGACAATGGCGTTTGTAGCGAAAAATCTTGGCCTTACGCTGTCCAAAAATTCAAACAGCGTCCGCCCGAAAACTGCTATTCTGAGGCCAAAAACAACTCTATCAGTAAGTTTGAGCGTATCGATTTAGACCTCAACACTTGGAAAAGCGTTCTTGCTGAGGGTTATCCCATTATTTTTGGCGTTCAGATTTATAGTTCGTTTATGAATCCCCGCAATGGCTTTATCTCAATGCCCCGCTCCAACGACCAACCCGAAGGCGGACACGCTATGTGCTGCGTAGGCTATTCCGACCCCGACCGCGTGTTTATCGTGCGCAACTCGTGGGGTCACCAATGGGGCGACAAGGGATACTGCTATATCCCCTACGACTATATGATGAACCGCAACTACAACGACGGCGACTCTTGGGTGATTTACAGTATGGACGGCGAAATTGACTCTGATAAATTAGAGGAAGAGGCTTGGAACGACGACGAAGAATCGATGTTTGTGGATATGGAAAACGAATTTACCGAAATGTCTGACGAACAATGGGATGCAATGTGCGACGAACTTGGTGAATACGACATTGTTTTCCGTCTTGGAGCATTCTATAATTTTGCTTGTTGGTGCGACGAAGAGACTGAAATTACCGCAGAAGAAAATGCCTTGGCAATAGAGAAACTCAAAAAACTTCTTGTAATGTTTGGTCTCGATTATTCGCCAAAAAAGGTGTTGAAACACTGTCAAAATCTTTGGGTAAACAAAGAAAACTTCCTTGAAGAAACCGTAGAAATCCTCTCGAAATACCTTTCGGATGGTGCCCGCGCCACAATAGCAGCCGACTTGCTCGAAATCTGCGAAGCCGACGGCGAGGCTTCCGACGAAGAACGCGAAGTTGTTTTGGGTCTTGTAGGCGAATGGCTCAACGACGACCTCATCGAATCGTACTATTCTGACTACCTCGATGAAGAAGATTACGAAGACTACGAAGATTACGACGACGAAGACGACTACTATTACGACGAAGACTTCGACTACGGCGATGACGACGAAGCGTAATTTTCATCACACAATCTAAAAAAATATAATCTCTCAACTTTTCGGAAAAGAAATGTTGGGAGATTCTTTTTTCCAAAAAAAATTACTAAATTTGCCGCGTATAACTACGAAACAATATTTAAACACATTATAAAATGGATTTATTCGAAAAAGTATTAAAGAAAGTTACCGACCTTGGCAAATATCAGCAGGGTGGTGACGGCTATTTTATGTTCCCGAAATTGGAAGGTGAAATAGGTCCTGAAATGAATTTTAGAACACCTTTCGGCGTAAAACCCGTATTAAACTGGTCGCTCAACAACTACCTTGGTCTTGCCAACGACCCCGAAGTACGCAAAGCCGACGCTGAGGGTGCTGCAAAATACGGTCTTGCCGCTCCTATGGGCGCACGTATGATGTCGGGTCAGACAACGCTCCACGAAGAGTTGGAACGCCGTCTTGCCGCTCACGCCAAAAAAGAGGCTGCCTTTGTGGTAAACTTCGGCTATCAGGCTATGGTTTCGATTATCGACTCAATCGTTGACCGCAACGACGTTATCGTATACGACTACGAGGCTCACGCCTGCATTATGGACGGTATTTTCCTCCACAAAGCAAAATGCGGCGGCGAAAAAATGAGTTACGTATACCCTCACAACGATATGGAAAAACTCGAAAAGCAACTTAAACTTGCAACCAAGAAAGTGGCTGAAACTGGCGGTTCTATCCTCGTTATCACCGAAGGTGTGTTTGGTATGGCAGGCGACCTCGGCAACTTGAAGGGTATCACCGACTTGAAAGAAAAATATCAGTTCCGCCTTCTTATCGACGACGCTCACGGATTCGGCACAATGGGTCCCAACGGCGGCGGCACAGGCGAGCATTTTGGCGTTCAAGACAAAGTAGACCTCTATTTTGCCACATTCGCTAAGGCTATGGCTGGTATCGGCGGTTTTATCTCTGGTCCGAGAAACATCGTTGACTTCCTCCGTATGAACCTCCGTTCGCAGATTTACGCAAAATCGCTGCCTATGCCTATGGTTGTTGGCCACTTGAAACGTCTCGACCTCATAGAGCAGAACCCCAAATATCGCGAAAATCTTTGGAAAATTGTTAACGCAATCCAAAACGGTTTCAAGAAAGAAGGTTTTGATATAGGCAAGACTCAATCGCCTGTAACTCCGGTATATATGCACCTCGACCCCAACGCTACCGACGTGGCTCAAACAGCCGAGGCTACAAATATGCTTTTAGACCTCCGCGAAAACTACGGCATTTTCTGTTCGATAGTTGTTTACCCTGTTGTTCCCAAAGGCACAGTGATGTTCCGTGTAATTCCTACCGCAGCACACACTTTGGAGCAGGTAGACCGCACCATTGCAGCATTCAAGGCTTGCAAGGCAAAACTCGACGCAGGTCGCTACAAAGCCGACAAGGTTGATCCGTGGACAAAACTCCAATCTGGCAAAGTGGAATTCTAATCAACACTGATTTTTTTGAATATACGAGGCACGAAAAATCGTGCCTCTTTTTTTGCTATCTAATAATTTGCATTATCAACAATTTTCGTTTATATTTGCAAATAAATAACAAGGAGGCTTTATGGAATATGCTACAATTCAAATAACCGTACCTAAGGCTATGGAAACCTACCTTTCCGACAATTATACGTTTGAAAACGATAATCAACTCAAACGCAACGCCTTACTATTGTATCCCTATATCCACAACAAAATAATCTCGCACGGACGAGCAGCCGAAATTTTGGGTATCAAAAAAATGGATTTAATTGATTTGTACGATAATATGGGGTTTCCTTATTTTGATATCGACCTGAGCGAAGTGATGAATGATATAAGCACATTCCGATCATTAAAAAAAGAAAGGGTATGATAGTTATTTCCGATACAACGCCTTTGATATCATTGTTGAAAATTAATCGCTTAGATTTACTCCAACAACTATTCGGTTCTGTACAGATTCCCAAAGGTGTTTTTGCAGAACTTACTGACAATCCCAAATACCTTGCTGAGGCGGAAATTATAAAAAAAACACCTTTTATATATGTTGTAAATAAAATTGACGAAGGATATGTTACGCTCCTCCGCCGTTCTGCTGGGCTTGATTTGGGAGAAAGCGAAGCCATTTTCCTTTCTGACAACGGAAAAGCAGATTTACTTCTGATGGACGAAGTGCGTGGTCGCGAAGTGGCTACCCGTATGGGAATAAAAATTATGGGAACTATTGGTATTTTAGGCATAGCATACCAAGATTCCATTATTACAAAAGAAGAAATAAAACAGTCAATAGAAATTCTAAGAGATTCAGGACGACATATTAGCGAAAGACTATACGAACAATTGCTAAATATGATTGAAAAATAAGTTTAAAATCTCATTTAAAAACAATCAGGAGAATAACACATCACTATGGAAGATAAGGATATACGTCAGAAATTAATTGTTCAAACCAAATTTTGGAACAACAAGGAAGGATACGAAAAGGGGCAATGTCAA
>JAGCVU010000140.1 GCA_017962175.1 Bacteroidales bacterium
CAAATAGTTAAACTGTTGGAAGAGAATAAGATGGCTTTTATTACCGGTGCTTCGGGCGATGGAAAATCGTCGATGGTGTACGCCGGTGTAGTGCCGTATATCCGTGCGGGTTTTTTTAAGGCGGATTACAACAGTTGGATTATTACCGACTTTAAGCCGCAGCGCAACCCTCTCGCCTCGCTTGCCGAATCGCTTTCTAATGGTATGTCGATTGGTTTCGATGAATGTATCAACGAACTTTCAAATGGTTTTTCGTCGATTGTAGACCTTTATGAACGCCTTGGTTTTCGCACCGACGATGCCAATACGGGAAAGAACCTTTTGATAATTGCCGACCAATTTGAGGAGGTGTTTACCAATACCGACAACTTTGTGGATGGCGAACCAAGCGATGAAAGTTACACCACTATAAACCTTCTGTTAGAAACCGTGAGAATTTCGGTGGCAGAAAAATTACCTGTGTATGTGGTGTTTACAATGCGAAGCGACTTTATTAGTCAATGCACTGTGTTTAAGAATCTTCCTGAGTTTATTGCCTATTCGCAGTTTTTTGTGCCGCAATTGAAACGCAGCGAAATTTGTCAAGTGATAGAAGAACCGGCGCAATTGGCAGGCGGAAGCGTTTCCGACCGTCTTCGTGAGGTTATTGTAAATAATTTGAATAATGGATTCGACCAACTGCCTGTGTTGCAGCACGCCTTGAACCTTCTTTGGAAAACTGCCAACAACGGCGCTGAGCAACTCGACCTTATTCACCTTGCCAAAATAGCGGGCATTTCGCGTGATGTGCTTGCCCGCGACGAGCAAAAGGAGTTTGACCGATGGTTTGCCACTCGTCCCGCCTACGAAAAAAAATATTTTGAAAAACCCGACCTCAATAATGTGCTCAATGCCCACGCAGGAATACTCTACGAAAGCGCTTACGACTATTTTGTAAGAAATGCCGATTGGGCTGACAAAAAAATCAATCTCGAAGACAGCAAGATGATAATAGCGGCGGCGTTTAAGAGTTTGGTAAAAATCGATAAAAACCGTCCCGTGCGCAACCGCTGCACACTCAACGAGATAACAGGCATTATCAACCGTCCCGATATATCCACGGCGGCGGTGTGCGGAGTGCTTAATATTTTCCGCTTGCCCGATAATACGCTGCTTCGTCCTTTTATTGAACCAGATAATGTTGAAACCCAATATCTTAGCGGCGATACAGTGCTTGATATCACCCACGAGGCGTTAATCCGAAACTGGAAAAAACTTACTTCGTGGAATGCCGAGGAGTTTGCCGATACCAAAGATTACAACGATTTTAACTCGCAGATGCAACGTTGGCTTAGCAACGACCGCAAAATTGGGTTCCTACTTCCGGCGGGAAACCTCGGATATTTTGAATCGTGGTACAATCGTGTTCGTCCCAATCCGTTTTGGCTTGCAAAACAAGATACCGCCAAACTGCCTCTGCGCGAGAAACTTAAAAATGCCGACGAACAAACCCGCAACTGTCGCGACTTTATTACCGAAAGCCGTGCCGCAGTTGATCTTGCACATAAAGTAAAGAAGCGTAAAAACCGTGTAATAGCCGCGTTAGTTATCGGCTCAACAATTTTTTTGGCAGGATTTGCACTGTGGGCTCTTTCGGAACGAAACACTGCCCAAAAGCAGACCGTGATAGCCGAACAAAAGACCGAAGAGGCGGAGCAAAAGAGTATCGAAGCCGAACGTCAGGCGCAAATATCCGAACGCGAACGTGATAGAGCCGACTCGGCAGCGTTGGCGGCAGAAACTGAACGTCAACATGCTGTAAGCGAGGCAGAACGTGCCCGTCGTGCTCAGGAAGATGCCCTGAGTGCTTATCAGAGTGCCGACGCCGCCCGTATACTTGCCGACAGCATGAAAAATACCGCCCTCCGCAATCTTAATGAAGCCGAAAAAGCCCGCAAGGTGGCTGAGGAACAAACCCGCATTGCCGACAAAGCATCCGACAGCGCGGCAAGATTGTACAACATTGCAGTGTCTAACGCCTTGGCGCTCAAAGCCAAAAACCGTTACGAGGATAAAACCATGAACCTCCGTCTTGCATGGTCGGCGTGGCTGATCAACAAGCAGTTCAACATTACCGAAAATACTCCCACGCTCTACGAGGCTATGATTAGCGCCGTTCAAGAAAACGGTTTTAATAATTCGCTCAAAATCAATGATAACTATTGCTCCGATTTCTTTATCGACGGCAACAACCACCTCTACACCGTAACGCATTTGGGCGAGGTGGCGGCGTACAAAATGTCGGGCGACCGTCCCAAAGAGTATCTCCGCTTTAAATCTTCGGCAAATTCGGCACCTATTCAGAAGGTCTATTTTTTGAGTAACAAATATTTGATATACAGCACAGTAGATAAGAAAAACTATTTTACCGACATTGCCTCGCAAAACACTGTTCAGTTAAAAAACAGCGGATATATAAATGCTGCTGCTTTGCTCAACAACGGGGGTAGGGTAGTGGTGGCTTTGGATAATGGAAATATTTTCGTTTACGACACTCAAAGTGCAGATAAAGGCTCAGTTAATGTCATTGACTTAAAGCAAAAGATTATGGATGTTTGTCCTTCGCCGCAGCCAAATCAATGTTATGTTATGACGCACAACGGCATGGTTTTGAAATACAACACAGCCGACGGCAGCACCAAGGAGATTTTTTCGCGACCCATGCACATAGGTTCGGCAATGACCACCATTCCCGACAAAAACCTTCTTGTAGCGTGCTATGCCGACGGTACAATTTTTTACATCGATACCCAAACCGACAAAATGGGTTACGAGTTTACAGGCGGACATGCCAAGGTTGAAAAGGCAATTTACGACCCTGTGTCGCAATATCTTGCTCTCTCCTCAGCCGACAAGCGTATCACCTTGCTCGACACCAAGAATTTTGAACTTCAACCGTTTTACATCGAAGAGACCAACCTCCGCAGCAGTCGCGTCAACTCGCTATGTTTCAACAAAAAAGGAATGCTCTTTGCCCTCAACGACAAAAACAACCTTCTCTATTGGGACACCGACATCACCCAATACGCCAAATCATTAGAAAACCTCAACCTCCAACCCCTGACTGCTAATGAAAAGAACTTGGTTTTGGGTAGAGAATTTGCGGGGGGATGGTAGAGAATTATATTACCTCTTTCATTCTTGCATAATGCATTACGCTGGCAGGTATTTCATCCACCATTTTCCACCGAATTTGCATTTGATAACGTGTGCCAAGATTTTTGTATTCCCAATCTTTGAGAGTAACTTTTCCTAAATAGACATATCCCATGGTGCGCGATTTGTCTTCGGCAAAATTCTTTTGCTCGCGAACAAATAAAAGCATGGTTTGTGTTTGATTGATATACGCCTTACCTTCGTTTGAATCAGAACGTACACGGTTTTGTGTGTCCCATTGAAATAGATTGCTGGTTAATGCTTTATCATCGTAATCTGTTGTAGAACCCTCTTCGCGATTTTTGATAATATCCACAAACATGGCTTCTACTTTTGTGTTTTTGTTGCGTTCAACACCTTCTCGTGCCGGTGATTTTTTTTCGAGTGTGGATGTGCCGATAGCAACCTGAATTTGTGATTTAGTATAAATTCCATGCAGTTTAAGCGGGAAATTCATCAGATGCGAATTGTCTGGCTTTTCGTACGCATTATTATTTTTGAGTAATAATGGCACAACTTGTTTCATTTCGTCGCAAAAATATGAATCCTTAGAAAGTGTATCCACCATTTCTTGTAGACTCGTATATTTGCCCGCAGTTTCAAAAAGGTCGTAATAAAACATCAGTAGCCTTGTTTGGTCTGTGTCTGACAGTTGTTTAACGTTGATTTTAAACGACTTTTGTGTTATTTAGTTTATGAAACTTAGATATGAATACGAATCTGTGGCCAACCATTTACGATAAACCGCTCGGCTTAATTCTTCGTTGAATTTTGATTTTTCGTTTATAATCTCCGATTCGTTTAACAGTTGATTCCACGTTCTACCTTTGTATAATTTATCTAAGGGGATTTTGTAAATATCCACAAAATTTTCAAGGGTGAGCGGCACAGAATGGTTACGGTCAAAATTTTGAATTAAAACCGTAAGTTTTCGAGAACTATAATTTAAGATTGCATTTTTAAGGTTGTTTACAATATATTCCTTGGCTTTTGGCTCCAAAATTATTTGACATTTTAACGGCAAATGTGGGCAGTTGAGATTTAATTCTTCTAATACGCTCATCGAAGTGCGTCCCATCATCGTTCGCATCCGGTCGGTATAGTTAAATTCTGCACGACTATTGCCTACATAGTCTAAAATATTTACATATTCCTTGCCCGGTGCTTTGCGCAATCCGCGTCCAAATTGTTGGATAAACACTGTGAGACTTTCTGTTGGTCGTAAAAATAAAATTGTGTCCACTTCCGGAATATCAACACCTTCGTTGAACATATCTACAACAAAAAGATAGTTTATGCTTTTGGTTTTAAGCCTGTTATATAAAATAGTACGCATTTGGGAGTTGTCGCTTGTAAGAACATCCGCTTTTAACCCGCATAATGTAAACTTTGACGCCATAT
Organism: Bacteroidales bacterium; assembly: GCA_017962175.1. GTDB lineage: Bacteria > Bacteroidota > Bacteroidia > Bacteroidales > UBA3824 > UBA3824. Next base: position 4,597 of record JAGCVU010000140.1, read on the forward strand.
ATTTTGCATGTTCTTGGTCAACACAAAAACACAATGCCCTTACATTGCGAATGTTATCTATATATTTTTGCAACGAACGTAAAATTACCTCAGTACGAGCATCGTTGTATCTATATATCTTTGAAAGTTCGGATGTTACATAATGACCTTTGTCCCAAGCCACTTCGGAATAATCCACAGTATCGGTAATACCATAATAATGAAATGGAGCAAGCAATCCTTTGTTTAAAGCATCGTCGAGACGAATTTCTGCCGAAATTGTGCCGTCAAAATCATGTTTAATATCCATTCCATCCATACGTTCGGGAGTAGCGGTTAGTCCCAACAGTATTTTGGGTTTAAAATAATCAATAATTTTTCGATACGATGAGGCCGTGGCGTGATGCACTTCGTCGATAATGATATAATCATAATAATCCGCAGGAAGATTTATCTTATCCAAACGGTTGTTTAAGGTATCTTTTGAAGCAAAAATGTATTCAAAATTGTTAGGTTCTTCGCCGCTATACCATTTTTCACCAAAGTTGTAATCGCAAAGAACTTGTCGAAAAGTATTGATACTTTGCCTGATAATTTCTTCGCGGTGAGCCACAAACAACAATCGTGCACGGTCGTGATTATCTGCAAACTGTTTATAATCACTTGCTGCCATCACCGTTTTGCCTGTTCCTGTTGCCGCTACAACAAGATTTCGCCAATGATTGCGAACTTCGCGTTCTACTTGAAGACGTTCTAATATTTCACGTTGATAATCAAACGGGCGGATTAATCCTGTTAAATTTGAAAAATCTATTTCGTTGTTAATCTTGCCGTTGAGAGCGGATTTTAAACGAGCATCATCTTTACCATTGATAAAAGTTTCATAACTTTCAGCCCACCACGATGCCTCAAACGAATTGCAGATAGTTTTCATCATCTGCGGCTGTTCGTATTGCGTAATCTTTACATTCCACTCTGCGCCTGTATCCAGAGCCTGTTGTGATAGATTCGACGAACCAATGTAAGCCGTATTGAAACCGGTATCGCGAAGAAATATATAAGCCTTAGCATGAAGTCGTTCGGAAGTTTCGTCGTATGTAATTTTAATTTCGGTATTTTTGAGTGTTGCAAGTTGTTTAACGGCCTCAAAATCGGTGGCTTGTAAATAAGTAGTGGTTATTACTTTCAAATTCCCGCCGCGGTTTGTAAATTCTTTAAGTTGTGGCAACAGCAAAGCAAGTCCACTTTTCTTGATAAACGATACCATAAAATGTATTTCATTGGCAGATGCAATTTCTTTTTGCAATTCGGTGTAAAGTTTCATGTCCTTGCCTGTAAACAACGCACCGTTAACGAGCCCTTTTATAGGCATGATTTCTTGCAATCTCTTTGCTAAATCGGGATAATCAGATTGTGTTTTGTCTATTACCGCGGTCAATATTTTTGCTTGTGCCGAAACCAAATTGCCTGATTCTAAATTAAACTCGTTTACCAATTTTTTGATAATTGCATTAGCCAAGTTTATTCCTTTGGAGATTGAGGTTGAAGGAAGCAAATCTTCATCGTCTTCGTCAAAATCAGATTCGGTTAATACCTGTTCAAAAATATTTGTAAGGTACATAGATAAAAGTTTAGCAACCTCGTGTTTTTCAATAGTTCTTTCTCCGATATAAAAACGGTTTTGATCTATTGCTGATATTTTTTCTTCAAATAGTTGATTAATTATTTGTTCGTAAATACCGGTCTGCATAAATATTATGGTATGTAAAAGTATTCATGCAAAACTATTGTTTTTTTCTTTTAGAGCAAAAGAAATTGGGGATAATATTTTGGGGGATTGCAAAAAAGTTTTTACAAATTCCCCATTATTGCTGGTATCAGTGCCGAATCCAAAATTTCAAATGCAAAGCACTTTTTGCCTAAGTCTTTGAGTGATGCGCCGATGTGGTAAAGGGTGGTGTTGTTGCTTTTTTGGTGAGGCGTTGTAATACGCTTAAATCCACATAGTTGTCTATCAAGATAATTTCTTTTGTGGCGGATTGCAAAAAACTCTCGAACTTGGCGTATGCGTCAAAGATTTGACCTTGGAAGAATATGCCCTGAGTGTCGTCGATTGCGTATTTGTCCATACGGTCAAAAAGTTCGTCGATGCGGCGGTTAGTCTCGTTGAGTTGAACGTCGGTTTCGATTTGATGTTGTTGCACGGATTTGAGTTCGGCAAAGATTTGAGCGTTGTTTTGTAGAAAATGGCGCATTGCTACAAAGGCATCCATAATTTTTATGCTGACTTGGATGGCGGGTTCGCTTTTGAGCACTGCACTTAACATTGCGCAACCTTGCTCCGTAAAGGCATAAGGGAGATATTTTGAATGTTTGCCGCGTAAACTTTCGTTACTGTCATTCTTTAAGGTCACAATTTGTGACCTTAAAGATGTATATTCGTAATTATCTAATTGAAACATAAATCGTTCGGGAAATCTCTCGATGTTTCTTTTTACGGCTTGGTTGAGGACTTTTGTCTCCACACCGTACAACTCCGCCAAATCGCGGTCGAGCATCACTTGCTGCCCACGGATTACGAGTATTCTGTTTTCGATATTGATGGGTTGTAATGAGTTGTCGGGTATAATATTGATTCTATCAATTTTCAGCAAAGTTACTAACAATTTTTGTTGCTTGCAAAAAAAGTTTCTTATCTCTTTTGCAACTCTTATTCTATTTATTCCGTATCTTTGCTACTATGAAACAATACATTCTAATTTCAATATTACTATTAACTCCGCTTTTGATGAGGGCACAGAGCGATTCGTCGAGGCACGGCGGCTATATTCCGCTGTTCGACAATCTTACTTCGCCAGATGTGCCGCTACCCAACGATTACAATGGCAAATTGCGCACTACTAATTCTGATAGCACTCAGGTGAGCGTGGAAGAGGCTGTGGAAAACCTCCGAAACCTATATAATGCCGGTAGGTTTAGCGAGGCGCTCGGATATGCGTTGTATGTGCGTATGCGCAAGCACGAAGACCGTTTTACCAAGGAAGAAACCGAAGTTTTTCATAAATATGCCATTGCCTCTATGAAGGAGATGGGTTTTGACTATAAGGCAGATTCGCTTATGAAGATTTTTTGCCGTCAAAGTCCTTTTTACGAGGTAAAAGATGATGACCCCGATGCGTTTGTAAAACTGAAAGATAAATTTGTTACACGTCCTATACTCGGCATTAGGGTTTCGAGCAGCAAGGATTACCCTATAATTACTCTCGACACTGTGTACACTGTGCGCGACAAGGAGACCGGCTACAAATACCAAAACTTTAAGGGTTCGTCGTTTGGGGCGGATGTGGTTTATTACCCGATGAAAAATTTGGAAGTGTCGGCAGGTGTGATGTTTTCAAAATTGGGCTTTACACGATTGGAGCACAGTCAAAAGGTGAAGTTTTCGTATACCGAAAATGACAGGCTGATTTCGTTTCCCGTAGAGGTAGGATATTGTTTTAAGCCGTTTTGGGGATTGGTGATTCCCGAATTTTTTGCAGGAGCAAGACTATCGCTATTGCACAAAAGCACCTACGAGGTAAGCGATCAAGTGTTTAAACTCAACTCGGTGGGCAGCACTACCGAAGATGTTGCTTGCGAAGGCAATTTCGATAATGTAAAAAACTCATTTGTAACTCTTTATGGCGGATTTAGGCTAAATTACGAAATTCGTCGTGTATGCTTTTTTGCAGGAGCGTATTACGCAGCGGCTTTGGGCGAATTACGAAAACCTGAGGATAATTACACAAATGTAGAACTTATTGTAAACCATCGTTTTATGCCCGACGCTATACGTGTGGGACAAGTTTCGGTGAACCTTGGCGTTAAAGTAAACCTATATTATAAGACGTTTGCCAAATACGGTTACGGCTATTAAAACTATTGACAATGAAAAAGTTATTGATATTATTTTTGGCAATGGCGGCTGTTGGTTGCAAAGAGGGCGGCATACTCAACGACCACAACGTGTTTATGTCCGATTCGTTGGCGTCTGCCGTTAAAAAAGTGCCGATTCGGTTTGAAGCCGCTATGCCTATGTATGTTACCGACGATGGAGGATTGCTTTTGGTTGAAGATTTTGTATCTTCTGTTGCGGGCGATCAAGAGATGAATTCTACACGAATAGCCAAAATTTTGCCCGATGGTTCTAAAACGTTTATGAAAATGCCCCAACCTCATTGGATTGCCAATGGCGACATTCCGCAAGAAACAATTGAACAGTTTGCTCCTGATATTCAACCTATCAACAATTTGTTCAAAGGGTCGGACGGCTGTTTTTATTCTCTTGGAATTTCGCAACCAAGGTTTCAAAGCGAATTTTTGGCACTTGCCCTAACCAAGTTTGATAGCGGTTTGAAAATTGTTTACGATTATTGCGCTGTTTTTTCGCTTGGCGACGATCATCCTCAGCCTTACAGTGGCGTTCCGCTCGACAACGGACGTTTTGCCATCCTTTTAAAAATGGGCGACGAGTGGCAAAATCAGGCTGTTTATTCGGCTATAATAATTGCTGCCGATGGAACGGTGGAAAACGAAATTCAGTTTGACCCCGAATTTGGTGAATATCCTGATGGAACTGTCTATTCTTGCGGCGACAATATTATCCGCGACTGTACCGATTTTTCTAACGAACAGCATATTAGGTCGTTTTCGAGCAATGGGGAATTTTTATACGAACAAATTGCTTCTGGTAGATGTGCAAAAGTATCATACACGGGCAAAAACACCATTCTCACCTGCTTTGAGGAATATGAGCCGAAATATGTTGAAGGTCCCAACGGTTATCAGATTACTGTTATGAACGGAAAGTTTTATTACACCGATATCACACCCGAATTAACAGGCACAGAGGTGCGAGATTTTAATGGCTCTGATTCTACCTACATTGTGATGGGTGGTGTTTATTGCGGCGGAAGTCAAATATTGTACGGTTATTGCAGGCAATGTTTTAGGTCGAATTTCGGAGTAGATTATTTTTTCAACGAAAACGATGCTAAGGGCTTTATTATTAAAGACGAAAAGTTGTACACTGTGGCTGGAACATCTTCTAAGGCCATTCTCGGCGTTTGGTACAGCGGCGGCACTTACACCGTTTACTACGACGAGCGTTTGCCCGAAGCCGATTGGAACAGGTATGTAACTATTATAAAAACCAACGATTTAAATAAACTCAACAATTGAGCACATTAGATATTATATTAATTATTTTGCTTTTGGCGGCTGTGTCGGCTGCGGTATATTTTGCATCCACAAGACGCCGAAAGGCTGAACGCGCTGTTGCCGATTATGGCGAAGACCTTAAACGCGAAATTCGTTTCTCGTCTGATGAGGTGCTGCGCTACAAATCACTTTACGAAAAACTCAAAAACTCTGAAAAACAAGCCGATGAGTTGCCCACTTTGACAGATGGCGTTATGCCCGACGAGGTGTTTATGACTGCCGAACGCATTATGCTCGAACAGCAAAAACTCGAACTTGAAAAAAACGAAATCTCCGAACGCAACCGCAAACTGTGGGATATGTCGCTATTGATTGAAAAAGAGCGTGAACATATCTCTGCCCTCAAACGCGATATTGAGGAAAAACACCGAGCCGTTACCGACAGCATCACCTACGCCAAACGTATTCAAGTGGCAGTTTTGCCCGAAAGCCGTTTGCTTAGCGAGTGCTTTGGCGATTATTTTATCTTTTGGCGGCCTAAGGATATTGTTTCGGGTGATTTTTATTGGATGAAACGTATTGGCGACATTGTTGCGTTTACTGTGGCAGACTGTACGGGTCACGGCGTTCCGGGCGCGTTTATGAGTTTGCTTGGCATAACGTTTCTCAACGATATCTGTATGAGGCTTGATGAGGATACGCAGCCGAGCGATATTTTGGAACTTTTGCGCAGCGATATTATCTACGCATTTGGTCAGGAAGGTGTCGACGAGCGTCCAAACGACGGTATGGATATGGCGCTCTGCATTCTTAACCTGCGTACCAACAAACTGCGCTTTGCCGGAGCCAACAATCCTATGTATCTTTTCCGCAACGGCGAACTGCAAGAATACAAGTCGGTGAAGAATCCTATTGGCAATTATGCGTTTTTCCGCGATTTTTCGTCGGTGGAAATCGACGTGCAGACGGGCGATTGGATCTATATGTTTTCCGACGGTTATGCCGACCAATTTGGAGGCGAAGAAAACCGCAAACTCAACTACAAACGTTTCCGCGCCCTTATGACCGAAATGTCGCTTCTCAACAGCGAACAGCAAATGATACGTTTGGGCAAATTCCTCGACGAATGGCGCGGCAATACCCCACAATTGGACGACGTAATGGTGGCGGGGTATAGGGTGAGATAGGTGAGGGGTTAATTTCCCATTCTAATTCCAAATCCTGCCATATCTGCGCCTACCCACATTTTGGTGCGGCGGTAGGTGCCGGTGCGCTGGTCTTCGGTGTGAAGGGTGATATTGAGCGGAAGGTTGCGCAACTGTATTTCGCGAAATTTGATGTGCGTAGAGCCGGTGAAATGTCCGTTGGCATCGGTGGTGATGGCGGTGTGCTGTCCGCTTTTTTCTCCCAAGAATGGCTGAAATCCCGTTCCTTCGGAGTGGTTTTTGGCGGCGGCTATCACTCTGCCTATTAGAGGCACACCTTCG
>JAGCVU010000141.1 GCA_017962175.1 Bacteroidales bacterium
CCGGCAACGAGCCAAAGCACATCCCAATCGATTTTTTTGAGGTCGTCTTTTGTGAAGATGCCTGTTACGGCAAACACGGCCAACGGTATCAAAGCAACAACGTTAGAGCTGATACCTGTGAGTTTTTCGGTTACCCAAAGGAGAATGGTAACTATAAATGTGATAAGCACAATCCACGATTTGGTGTCCTTGAGGTGGAAACCGTCTTCGATATGTATTTCGATGGTTTTCTGAGTGAAGGGGAACATCTTCAGCAAGATAAACCACGCGATAACGAGGATAATCAAAGCGAGCGGAACCATATAGAGCATCCATTCGCCAAACGAGATTCTGAGGTCGAGACCCTCAGGATCGGTTAAGAATTTCATAGCCACCATGTTGGGAGGTGTTCCGATAGGAGTACCGATACCGCCCACGTTGGCTGCAATAGGAATTGAAAGCGCCAATGCGATACGTCCTTTTCCTGTGGCGGGAAGAGTAGCCAAAACCGGCGAGAGGATAGCAAGCATCATAGCGGCGGTGGCAGTGTTCGACATAAACATAGAGCAAACAGCAGTTACCACTATAAAGCCCAAAAGCACCATCGGCGACTTTGTGCCGAAGGGTTTGAGTATCGCCTTGGCGATGCCTGCGTCTAATTTATACTTGCTTGCAATAATCGCCAACACGAATCCACCCATAAAGAGCATGATGATAGGGTCGGCAAATGTTGCCATAATATCTTTGAATGGAATTATTTTTCCGAAATCGGGATCTACTTCGGTAGGAATTTTCCCGTCGGGAGTAAGCACATAGCAGAGCGGCTTAAACATACTTGTGGATGTTGTGAGCAACATTAACACTATGATACTTACCGATGTGGTCCAAATAGGAATAGGTTCCAGAATCCACATCAACGCGGCAAATGCGAATATTGCCACAATGCGCTGTTCCACCACCGAAATGTCGAACGGGAAAACCGTGGCGGGCATAAGCGCTATTATCATTGGAATACCCAATGCGATTGCGAGTTTTATTAACTTACTCTTTTCCATTATTAATGATTTTACTTAATTTTGTTTAATTTTTTCTAACCGCAAAATTAAAAAAACTATACGCACGGCGACTCCCTTTTTATGATTTTTTTGCTCTGGCAGAAATTTTTCTCTATTCCCTTTTCCAAGTGCCCCAAAAAGAGCAGCACTCAACATTTTGAGAAAACTGCACTATTGGGCGAAATAAATTTTGAGAAAACTGCAATATTGATTATATTTGCACTGAAAATTAAATAGTTACGAAATGCTCTTTTCAACTTTTGACAATAAGTCGTCAATGTCGTCATTGAGAGTTGTCCTCTTATCATTAGGGTTGTCTTTCAGACATTGCTGTGCAAGTGGTTTTATTTCGGCGAGAATGCTTTTCACCTCGTCGAGGTCTTTGCCGTTGTTGAATTTGATTTCAGCCAAAGAATGTCGGTAATTTATCCAATCAATCAGATATTTAGAATCCGTTTCTTTAAGTTGGAAAGCAATATCGTTGGCAGTATTGATAGATTCTATTGCCTTGTCGTATTCTTTGAGTTTGTCGTAAGTGTATGCAAGTTTATTATACGAACCTGCCAAAGAGTTTTGATATTCAAGATGGTCTTTCGGCAATTTTTCAAGGATTGTTATTGCTTTTTCATAGTTTGATTTTGCAGAGTTGTAATCTCCCAAATGGTCTTCTTGCAAATTAGCAAGGAAGTAGTATGCGCTTGCCAAAATGATTTGATATTCAGGATTGCCTTTCGGCAATTGTTCTCCGATTGCTATTGCTTTTTTATAGTTTGATTTTGCAGAGTCGTAATCTTTCAAATGGTCTTCTTGCAAAAAACCAAGGAAGAAGTACGATATGGTAATTATAATCTTGTAGGAGTTAAAAATATTTATTGGTTTGTGGTCAATTATTACTTGATACAATTGTGCAGCGTATTTTGCTGTGGATGCATTGTCGCTTGATTTAGAGGCAATTATAAATAATATAAAATCATCAACAGCAATTAGATGTGTACTCAAACTGTACCCGATGCAAGTGGCAAATGGTTCAAAAACATTTTCGTCATACTTTGCGATTCTTTTAATGCTATCTATATAATCAGAATAATCTGTATTAGGAATGTCAATTTGCGCTCGCAACGATTCTGCAATAAGCCCGTGTAGTTTATAGCATTTTTCATTTCCATCCTCATTCTCTGATATTACACCTCTTTTAGATAAGTCAGACAAAAGACCGTCGAAACAATCCTGATCTATGTTTGTATATGATTTAGATAATAAACAGTTGATAATCTTTTTCAGAAATGGGAAAAAGGATATCATAAATGGTGCTCCCAAAAAAGCAAATATATCAAACAATTTTGGCAAGGAAGTGTAAGATGATATTAATCCAAACAATAATCCAATAGTTGCTCCGAAAGCAATTCTCGCACAGTTCCTAAATGGAGATCTAAATGTACAACTATTATATACTATTTCCAATAATAAGTACATAAGCATACCCACTATCCCCAAAAAGGAGTAACTCACGATTAAATTGTGTTTTGAAAGTAGGCTTGTAAGAAATGATAGACTAAATAATACAAGCAATATGTAAAACCAGAGTTTGGAGACTGCGTATCGTTTGGTTCTGTTAAAAAACACACCTATTCTTTGCTGCTCTCCAAATGGGGTAAAGTACCGCTTTACTATGCTCCATAATTTAGTAAAGCGATTCTTTTCTGATTCAAAAGTCTTTGACAACAATTGCCATATTACTTCTTTTGGAATGTATTCCGTAGGCCATAGTACAAAGTGCTTCAATAATATCTGTTCTCCTACACTTAGTTTGTCAAAAACAATAATATTCTTCAAGAATCCAATTATCGTTTTTTCTTCTTCACTACTTCTATTCTGAGATGTAATGCCTGAACGCTTTTCGTTTTTGAAATTGTTCTTATGCAGTATTTCCTTAATTTGAGATACCGACTTTTTGGGCATACCTTTTAAGTAAATACCTAATTGTTCCGCCATCAGCGGACTATAATATATAGTTTCAAAAAGTTCTGCGAAGTCGCCATCGCTGAAATTGTTATATTTGTCACCTACATACTTTAAGAATAATTTTTTCAAAAAGTCAGTGTGCACTATATCTTGTTCTTTCTCATTAAGATTCAATTGTGCAAGCCCTTTGTATATATTTTCCCTTGAAACAATAAGATACTTCCATCCATCAGGATATGTTTTGTTTGATGACAGTGTATTGTTAACTAAATCCTCCCCGAATTTTTCTGCATCATCAGCATTGTTGATGTCGATTATAAAAAGATTTGGTTTGTCGGATTTGTAGTTTACCTCTAAATAGTCTATAATGGACTTGTATCGGTCTACTTTTTCTCTATTATTGGTATCTTTAATTATGTCTTTAATATTGCGGAAACCTTTATCTTGGGTTGCTTTGTCTTCTTCGGGTTTGAAAAGGTGTATGGTATCATTGATTTGAGATACAAAATCGGCCTTGACACTATTGTTGACAACAACGTATGCAATTTGGTTGAAATCAGAGCGATATTTGTCCACAAACAAATGAGTCAAGGATGTTTTTCCGCTGCCTCCGAATCCGTAGAGGTTGGTAAAATCGTTTTTCGACACAAGGTCGTGAAGCCTTTCAACCTTATCATTACGTTCAATAAGGTTCGTTTGTGGTTTTGGAACTTTGAATGACGGGGCAAATGAGGTTTTATTGTTTGTATTGGCAGATGTGTTTATACTTCTTAGTTCGCGGTCTTTTTGTTCTATCAATCCAACAAGGACATCCAAATTGTTATCATTGTAGCGAACTTTGGTGCTGAAATAATCGTCTAAATTTTGCACACAATATAGTGTTGTTGTATCAAGATAACATCCATTTGCCAAAGAACGATCTTCTATCGGGGTTAATTTAAATTGTTTATTTTTGATTGTTGCTTGTTGTCCTCCCCAATGATTCACCAAGCCATTTATATCATAATCTCCACACTTTACAAAAAAAGTAGCCGCCTTTCGCGCTTCGTTTTCATACTTCCGAATATTTGCATATTCGTTCATACAGTGCTCTGACTCGAAATACTCTTGGCTGTAAAAAATTACAATAATGTTAGCAGCACCGATTTTTTCTTCAAAAGCGGTCAACGCACCATTTATTGGTTCGCTCTCCGAGCCCCGATGAGGGATGCCCTTTTTGTCGAGCAAATCAATAAACTTCTGTACTACCGTATTGGTTCCTACTCCACGATAGGAATAATACACTGCATTTGGGTCTGTTGTAGCTGCCATATTTCGTGTGTTTTCTACTTTACAAATATAACTATTTTCTTTTCTCGGCGAAACGATTACGCTGATTTTGTGCCGTTGGCAAAAATTTTTTTCAAGTCTATGCAAAAAATGCATATATTTGCAATGTAGAACTTTAATTTTTGAAGGCAATATGGCAGATAACACACCTCCCCCCATACCACAAGAACAACAAAAAACTCAGCCTCAGCAGGTTATCGACCCGCTGTTTTTGAAGTCGGAAAACGAAATTCTTAATGGACTTATCCAACGCGAGTGCGAGAAAATCGGTTTCGACACATCGAAGCATACCCTGGCGCAGTTTGAGAAAAAGAAGATGACCGCCACTTTTATCTCGGCACCCATCAACCTTATTTTAATAGCGATTTTCCGCACGTTCCACTATCCTATTTGGATCGCATTGGTGCTTATTGCTATTAACCTATTGATTTGGCGTAAGTTTCAAAAGTCTGATACTGTGGATTTTCTCAAAATGGAGATAAAGCGACGTCCGCGTGAAAAGTTCTCTGATGTGATAGCCCCGCAACTATTCGACAAGTGCACCGATAAGAAATGGATCCGCCGTATTCTAATGCTCGCCTGTACGGTGCTGATTCCTTTGGCGCTGTTTCTCAATCCGCACGTTTTTTACGAGGACACCGACGACGGAGTGCACGTGCGATTCTACACCGAGGGATTTATCAACAATAAGGAACTTGTAATTCCCGAAACTGTTGACGGCAAGCCCGTTACCGGTATCCGTGGCGATGTGTTCCGCCGTACTGCGTTGGAGAAAGTAACACTTCCAAACTCCATCACCATTATACGCGGACACGCTTTCGACGGATGTGAAAATTTACGCGAAATCAACCTGCCTACGAGCCTCAAATGGCTCGGAGCCTACGCTTTCAACGAGTGCGGAAATTTGGAGAGTGTGGAGTTTCCTTCCGATTTGGCTTATATAGGAGGATACGCTTTCAACGACTGCTGGTTGATGAAAATAAACGACCTGCCGCAACAGATGGATTCTATAGGCGGATATGCGTTTAACAACTGTGAAAAAATTTATAATATCACTCTTCCAAAAAATATTACCGAGATACACGCATTTTGCTTTAACAATACACGCCTTTTAAACCTGACGATTCCTGCCTCGGTGGAACGTATCGGCGAAAAAGCGTTTTGTGAAACATTGTTGAAGGAAGTGAATTTCGAGGAAGGGTCAAAATTAAAACGCATCGGTTCGCGGGCATTTTTCCATACAAGTTTGAGGGAAATTGTGATTCCGCCGTCGGTGGAGGAGATTCGTGGGTCGGCGTTCCGCGACTGTTATCAACTAAAAACCGCCAAGATACCCAAAGGCTGCACCCTTGCCGACAAGGTTTTCAAAGGTTCGTCCACCGAAATAATAGAATACTAATTATGTATTGAAATGAGATTCATCCATCTACTATACGTCCCGACATTGGCTTGCGATATGGCTTGCAGGTATTGCTACCTCGAAGACAATACCAAAGACCGTATGCAGCAATATAAGCCGTTGGAAACCTTGCAGTTTGCTATCAATAAACTCCGAGAGTCTGATGTGATGCCTTTTAATATTTCGCTACACGGTGGCGAGGTGTCCACGCTGTCGCAAGAGGATTTTCACGACGTTATTAAGTTTATCAACGATTATTACAAGGATAATTACGAAACAATCTCCACGGCAGGATTCCGTGTGGGACGGCCGCATATCAAAACCAACCTATACTCTATCGACCGCCATATCGACACCATCAAGAAGTTTAACGTGTCTATAAGCGGAAGTCTCGACCTGCCGCTCTCTCTTCACAATCATTTCCGTGTTACCAAAGGTGGAAGAATTACATTAGATAAGATATTGCAAAACGTTGAACTTTTGCGCGATATTCCTAACAAGAAAAAAGTTTCTGCCACCATCTTTGCCGAGCATTACGCCAAAATTGACAACATTATCAACGACATAAAGTTTCTTCACAAGTCCACTTGCTTGGATATGAACGATTTCAACTTTATGATCGGGTTTGACTACAATTCCAACGGACTTCTTCATCCGCTGAGCGAGGCCGAACAAGTGGAGTTTTTCAACCGTATGCACCGCGAATTTGATGGAACGGATTTAGATAAAGGCGTTAATGGTGCGTGGTTTAATGAGTTTAGTCCCGACTACTGCACCAACTGCGACATCTGCGGCGAAAAATTCTTCCTTTTGGAGAAAAACGGCGACATTTATTCCTGTGTTCGTGGTCAAGGTCATAAAGAGTTACTTTACGGTAACATCTATCAAAACACTGTTGACGAGATACTTAATACAGCAACTTCAAAAATTCTTACGGCGCACAACAATGTAGGATTCAGCCCCGAATGTGCCGCCTGCCAGTATCTATATCTTTGCAAAACAGGCTGTCCGTTTGTAAAGAATGTTTACCATTCAGCCAAATCTTACACCTGCCTTTTGCAACAAGAATTATACAAAAACCGCAACTATTCGCCCGACACTAACCCGTCGGACACCGCTTTCAACTATCTCTTGAAGGTTCATCCCGACCTTGCCAAGGATTTCAAGCCTGCGGTTTATCAAGAAAACTCGCTCTTAGACCTCATCAACAAGGATCCGCATCTAAAATATATCTACGACCCCGATTCGTTTGTGCTCGAAGTGGGCGGCGAGCGTTATCCATTGCAATCGCAACTGCTAAAAAACTGCCGCGAGATTATCCAGATTTTTGAAGGTTTCGACGTGCTTATCCGTGTGCGCAAGGAGGTGCTCGAAGCCGAAAGCGATTATCCGCAAAACAACGCCCTGTTTATACAACTCCTCAGTGGCGACTGTCACGTGTATGGCGACGAACAACGTCTGAAACAAAAGCACGTGGCTACTTTGCAAGTTTACAAATATGTTTTGGAGGATTGCGAGGACGAAGGTTTTTACGTCTACAACATCACCGACTTTTTAAAGAGTTACAAAAAATACCTATCGAAAGAGTATCCCAACAATATATTCTTTACCACCACGCATCTACGTGATTACCATTATATTAAACAAAAAAACAACGCATACTACCACATAGCGGCTGTTAACCTGCCGTTTCAGAATGTGGAGTTTAATTATTCGGAGGGCTTAATATGATCAACAAACCGATAGAAACCTACAACGACCTTGTCCGCGCCAAAAACACATACGATTTTGCCGCTAATTACCCTGATATGGACAACGGTACGCTCAACTTTATCTACGACTTTTCCGACACAATCGGAGCAAAAGTTGTTGGTAATGAGAATCAAATCCTCTTTTATGTAAATGCAAAACTCGTAAAGACTATTGATATGAAGATGTCGGAAGGCGCTGCAAAATATTATTCAACTGTCCAAATTGTTGACCGCAGGTATTATGCCACATTCAAAATTTCCTCGCCGTCTTCTTCTTCGGGAGTTGCCGCCG
>JAGCVU010000142.1 GCA_017962175.1 Bacteroidales bacterium
ATGAAAACTCTCAAGAAGACCTTTCGTTGAGTCGCAGCGGATTGTTTCTTGCCGGTGCAAGTACTGGACTCGACCCTAAACAACGCAAAAACATTCCCGATGGCGTTGACGATGGCATACTCACAGCCAAAGAAATATCACGTATGGATTTTAAAGGTTTAGATCTGGTGGTACTTTCGGCATGTCAAACAGGTCTCGGCGAAGTAACAAGCGAAGGCGTTTTCGGACTTCAACGCGGTTTAAAAAAAGCCGGAGCTCAAACCATCGTAATGAGTCTTTGGAACGTGAGCGACAAGCCCACCAGAGAACTAATGACCGAGTTTTACCGCAACCTTGTTGCCGGAAAAAGCAAACGCGAAGCCTTCATCTCCGCACAAGACAAAATCCGCTTAAAATACATCAACCCTCAAATGTGGGCAGGATTTATTATGGTGGATGGAATTGAATACTAAGTTGTAACCCAAATAAATTTAGAAAGATGAAAAAATTAGTTTTATTTACAGCATTATTGTGTTTATCGTTATCCGCTTTAGCACAAGATTATTCAATAGAGGAAAACAAAGAAACCACAAAACAAATTCCGATGAAGGTAGATAATATAAGGCTAATTTATAGTCTTTCGCACTACGGCTACAAAAACGAAAACGCGATATCGCTTATTACAGCGGCACAGATTTTAAAACAAAAAAAATATAAATTGCCCGATGTAAACGCCGACAAACTACTTGAAGATGCGAAACAATTTGCCAACGGCGACCGCACAGTATTGGCAATGATAAAAAAGATAAAAAAAGATGCTAAACCAAAGAAAACAGACCCTATTAATGACATAATTATTAACCATGGTGCTGTTGGCGAAGAAAAATACTCGTTGGATATGATAAAAGCTTATGCTACCGACACATATAAAATAAATTTTAAAGAAAACAAAAAAGCGGTAGTTCAGATCAAAGGCGTAGGACTCACCGACCTCGATCTTTATATCTACGACAGCAACGGCAACCTCATCACATCCGACACCGCAGAATCCGATGATTGCGAATGTACATGGATTCCTGTATGGACTGGCGAATTTACCATCCGCATCAAAAACCGCGGCGGAATGTACAATTTATACTTTATGCAAACAAATTAAATCATTCAAAGATATTTAGGGTAATAAAATAATCAACAATGAAAAAAATATTTGCCATATTATTTTTATTGTTTTTGCCGATGTGGGTATTGGGGCAGAGCGAAGAAGCCGAAATGCTCTTTAAGAAAGGGGAAGAACTATACAAAGCCGAAAAATATGAAGAAGCAATTCCATTTTTTGAAAAATGTGAAAGTTTAGAGGGAAAAGATTCTGAAATAGGAATAGAATCTATTTTCTTATTAACAAATTGCTATGGAATTATCGGCAACTTCACAAAAGCCATTAAATATAGCACTCAGACAGTAGAAATTTTCAAAAAGGAGCTTGGAGAAGAGGAACCTATTTATGCTTCATCATTGCACGATTTGGCAATGTTTTATTATCAAATTGGCAACTGTCAGGAAGCCATTAAGTTTGGCACTCAGGCGATGGAAATCCGCAAAAAAGTGCTTGGTGAAAATAATCTTGATTATGCAATTTCATTGGGTAATTTAGCATTATATTATGGCGAACTTGGCAACTATCAAGAAGCCATCAGACTTACCTCACAGGCAATAGAAATCCGCAAAATGATACATTGTGAAGAAGACCCTGATTATGCTGTATCATTACAAAATTTGGCAACCTACTATGGTGTTCTTGGAAACAATCAAGAAGCCCTAAAACTTTACACACAGGCTATTGAAATACAAAAAAAAGTTATTGGAGAAGAACACCCTGATTATGCTAATTCATTGAGTAATATGGCAGAATGTTACAACAAACTTGGCAACTTGCAAGAAGCCATCAAAATTAACACACAAGCAATGGAAATCCGCAAAAAGGTGCTTGGCAAAGAACACCCTGATTATGCTTCATCATTAAACAATTTGTCTGTCTGCTATTCCAAACTTGGCAACTATCAGGAAGCTATCAAACTTAACGCCGAGGCAATGGAAATCATCAAAAAAGTGTTTGGCGAGGAACATCCTGATTATGCTATGTTGATGAACAATTTGGCAAATAATTATTCAGATCTTGGCAACTATCATGAAGCCATCAGACTTGGCTCTGAGGCTATGGAAATCCACAAAAAAGTGTTTGGCGAGGAACATCCTGATTATGCAAAGTCTTTGCATAGTATGGCTTCATTTTATTTCAATGCGAAACAATATGAAGAGGCTACAAAGTATTTAAAACAGAATTATAATAGATACGAAACATTAGTTTTGAAAACTTTCGCTTATTTAACAAATAAAGAACGTGCAGATTATTGGAATATGTATTCTAACTTTTTTAATCATATACTGGCCCGTTTTGCAACCGTTCAACCCAATTCTACACTTAAAACACTTGCTATAAACGGTCAATTATTGTCAAAAGGACTTCTTTTAAACGCCGACCTTGAAATGCAAAATCTCATTGAAACACAAGACAACGAACAATTAAAAACTCAATATTACAAAATAAAACAAGACCGCAAAATTCTCGACGAACTATATCAATTACCTATCAACAAAAGAACGATGAATGCCGATTCGCTTTCAAAAGTTATCGACAACGAGGAACGTAATCTCATAGAAGCATGTCAAGAAATCGGTGATTATACTAAAAATCTTTCTATCAAATGGACAGATGTTCAGCAACAATTAAACGACAACGATATAGCCATAGAATTTACTAATTTCACAGAAAACAACACTTCAAATAATTACATTTATACAGCCCTCATTCTCAAAAAAGGAATGCCATGTGCTGAACTCGTTAAATTAGATTATTCAGAAACCGACACAGTAGATTACACCACACCTTCATTATATAACAAAATTTGGAAACCATTAGACCAATATCTTCAAGATGTGCAAAACGTCTACTTCTCCCCTACCGGCAAATTCCACAACATCGGCATAGAATATCTTCCCGACGAAAACGGAGAAATATTTGCAAAAAAATATTCGGCATACCGTCTTTCTTCCACACGCGAACTTGCTATCCACAAAACCTCTAACCCAAGCAAAAAAGCTGCAGTATTTGGCGGAATTGTATACGATTTTGACGAGGCAGATTGGCAAAACGTTAGTAACGAAGAGGCAGAACGTGCAGGACTAACATTTTTAAAAGGAGCAAAAAAAGAATCTGAAGAAATAACTCAAATTCTTAGTGATAGCAGTTTCACAGTTACCTATGGCACCGATAAAGCTGCCACCGAAGAAAGCTTCAAAAAAATATCGGGTAGTGGCATCAAAATTCTCCACATAGCCACACACGGTTTTTACGAACCCGAAAACAAAGAAAACAGTTTTGCCAATCTGCTCGCAGGCGACGATGAAAACTCTCAAGAAGACCTTTCGTTGAGTCGCAGCGGATTGTTTCTTGCCGGTGCAAGTACTGGACTCGACCCTAAACAACGCAAAAACATTCCCGATGGCGTTGACGATGGCATACTCACAGCCAAAGAAATATCAC
>JAGCVU010000143.1 GCA_017962175.1 Bacteroidales bacterium
TCTTCACGGCTCATCTTCTGTTCCCCAAGAAGAAGTTGACACAATCAACAAGTATGGCGGCAAACTTCCCGATGCAGTAGGTATTCCTGAGGAGCAGCTCCGTGAGGCTTCTAAGAGCGCTGTTTGCAAAATCAACATCGACTCTGACTCTCGTCTTGCTATGACTGCTGCTATCCGCAAATACTTGGCTGAGAATCCTTCTCACTTCGATCCTCGTCAGTACCTCAAACCCGCTCGCGAGAATATGAAGAAGATGTACATCCACAAAATCGTGAACGTACTCGGCTCTAACGACAAATTGTAGTATTTTTCTACACGAATAAATATAGGGCAAGTACTCCTGACGGAGTACTTGCTTTTTTTTAACATGAATGAAAGCGAATAGAAACGAATTAAAACGAATTTTTTTTATGGTAATTCGCTTTAATTCATTTTAATTCGTTTTAATTTTTGTTATAAAAAAAAGACAAACGCCTTGGCGTTTGGTCTTTGTAAAAATAATTTTTGTAACTTAGCACCGTTATTAACGCAAAAAATTTAGGTATGAAAAGACTCACCATTGCCGCATCTATTGTGGCGCTTATGTGGATAATATTCGGTATCAGCAGGATTGCTCCCGAATCAATCAACTCTTACGGCATTCTTCCCCGCACACAGGAAGGTCTTTGGGGCATTGTCTGCGCTCCGTTTCTCCATCGCGACTATGAGCATATCACAGCCAATACAATTCCCGTGTTTGTGCTCACGCTCGTGCTGCTGTTTTTTTATGAGAACCTGGCATTCAGAGTGTGGACGCTCTCAACCCTGATGGGCGGATTTTTGATATGGCTATTTGCCCGAGGGGAGAGTTACCATATAGGTGCAAGCGGTGTGATATTCAGCCTTTTAGGATTTATCTTGGCAAGCGGCGTGGTGCGCAAGAGTTTCAAGTCGCTCCTGGTGGCGATACCAATATTCCTAATTTATGGCGGTGTGATGTGGGGCATATTCCCCAACAGTCCCGACGTATCGTGGGAGGCGCATCTCTTCGGACTCATCTCCGGCGTAGCCCTCGCATACTTCTTCCGCAATGTACCATCGGATGGATTTTACAGAAGAACGAATCGAGATGATGCGGAGTATTATTGATTCCGTTTCTTATATTGCTCCACATAATCCTTGATTCGTGGGCATTGGGATTCGATTTCTTGTTTGCTGCAAACATCGTAGTGGAATATGTAGCCGTAGTCGGAGATTTTGGCGCGGTTCTCAGGGGTGTTGACCTCGGGTGCGCAGACGTGCCATTTGGAGTCGATGTTTTCGTTGATGTTGCGGTAGATGAGGAAGGTGTCGGGAATTGAGGGGTAGCCTTTTACGCTGTATTTAACCGTTTGGCCTTTGCCAACGACATCTGTAAAAGACAGCAACGCTGTGCTGTCTGTGATGGCTGATGTATCGCAGACTGCATTGTAGAGAACATTATAACCTACTTGATAATATACCAAATCAGGTTTAACCAATGAAAAATCGTGGTAGGTGTAGAATGTGGTATCGTCAAGGAATGCAAACTTATTGATTAATGGATACCTAACAGAGTCTTTATATTCTTCAACAATTCGTGATTTACATTCTAATGTTTGACATATATAGATACTCGACCCTTTCTCATATTGAACCAATCCAGTGATTCTC
The DNA here is from genome assembly GCA_017962175.1 of Bacteroidales bacterium. Lineage (GTDB taxonomy): Bacteria > Bacteroidota > Bacteroidia > Bacteroidales > UBA3824 > UBA3824. The sequence continues at coordinate 1,672 of JAGCVU010000143.1, forward strand.
ACAAATTTAGAAGAACTGTAATCTTTATATTCTAAACGTGACCAATGAGAGTTGCGTTCATTTTCTACATAAACTATTGTAGCGGGACGAATTATGGAAACACCGTGGTAATGATAAAAATATTTTTTAATAATCACAGGTGGTGATGGAGCAAGAAAAAGAAGAATAATTCCTGTTTTTAAAATAAAATCTTCAAAATCACGAGTATTAATACGATGAATCAATTCCAATACAAACAATATACTAAAACCAAAAATAGCCTTATGTAAATCCTTGTAATTGCATATATTAAAAGCACAAAATATACAATACAATAAGAATGTTATCCAAAAAAAAAGGTTAAATGTATGTTTGGAAATATTCATTTTCTGTATTTGCTTTCTTATTTCCTAATTATTATTATTTTTCTTCTTCCTCCCACTTAAAAACAATCCCGCGATAACCAATACCGCACCAACTCCGCCCATGAGTGAGAGGTTTTCGCCGAGGAAGATGTGGGCAAAGAGGATGGTGACTACGGGGATGAGGTAGATGCCGGCGGAGATGCGTACCGTGCCGATGATGTTGCAGGCTTTGTTCCATGCGCAAAAGCATAATGCCGATGCCACTACGCCGAGAAACAATGTGTTGAAGATGTTGGCGAGCGACGAGAAGCGGCTGATGTTGGTGTCGGCGTCGAAGGTGAAATACGACGGACTGTCGGGACTTGCCTTGGTGCCAAACAAAACCCACGGTATCATAAATATCAGCGCATAGAAGAATATGCGTCGGGTGCTGCATATCGAATCGTATTTGTGACGGTTGATTACCGAAACGCACAGCGAATAAAATCCCCAACATACGGCGGCAAAGAATGCAAGAAAGTCGCCTTTGGGATTAAACTCCAACGTGCCGTAACCGTTGAGCGTAACCATTGCCACACCTGTGATGGCTATCACAAAACCTATTACAAACCAAGGTGTTATATGTTTCTCTTTGAGGAAAATCTGCGCTATCACCGCCGTGAGCATCGGGCAGAGCGACACTATGATGCTAACGTTGGAGCACGAGGTGTAAGATATGGCGGTGTTTTCGGCAAACTGATACACCACCACGCCCGACAATCCCGCAAGCATGAAGATGATGTTTTCTTTGAAAGGAATCTTTTCAACCTTTGGGCGGATAATCCACAACGCCACATACGCCGCCACAAATCGGAACAGCAATATCTCCAACGCCGAAAAATCAGTAAGCAATGCCTTGGTAGACACAAATGTCACACCCCATACAATGATAGAAAATGCTCCGAGAAGGTAGCCTATTGTTTTAGTATTACGCATGTTATTTTTGTTTTGACAACTGACGTTTGCGATATTCTGCCGCAGCCTTCAATTCGGGAGCAAGGTATTGCGCAGTAAAACCAACTCCTTGTTTTACAATTTCTTCGGGAGTGCCTTGCGCTATTATTTCGCCGCCACGGCGTCCGCCCTCAGGTCCGAGGTCGATGATATAGTCGGCTGTTTTTATTACGTCTAAGTTGTGCTCAATAATCACCACGGTGTTACCCTTGTCCACAAGTTTGTTCAGCACGTTCATAAGTATGCGGATATCTTCCAAGTGCAGACCTGTGGTGGGTTCGTCTAATATATAAAGTGTTTTGCCGGTGTCGTTTTTGGAAAGTTCGGCAGCAAGCTTAATGCGCTGAGCCTCACCGCCCGATAGGGTAGTGGCAGCCTGTCCGAGGGTGACGTAGCCCATGCCCACGTCTTGCAGTGCGCGGAGCTTTTTCAATATCTTGGGCACATTCTCAAAAAACTCGCAGGCGCGGTTGATGGTCATATCCAAAACATCGGAAATTGATTTTCCCTTAAACTTAACTTCAAGAGTCTCACGGTTGTAGCGTCGGCCGTTGCAAGCGTCGCATTTTACGTAGACGTCGGGGAGGAAATTCATCTCCACAGTCTTAACGCCTGCGCCTTGGCAGTCCTCGCATCGTCCGCCCTTTACGTTGAACGAGAAACGTCCCGGCTTGTAGCCCATAATCTTCGACTGCGGCAGTTCGGCGTATAGCTGACGGATGTCGGCAAAGATGTTGGTGTAGGTGCAGGGGTTGGAGCGCGGAGTGCGTCCGATGGGGTCTTGGTTTACCTCTATCACCTTGTCGATATTCTCAATGCCGCGTATCTCCTTGTATGGCAGAGGTTCTTGCAGCGAACGGTAAAAATGCTTGGTGAGTATCGGGCGGAGGGTCTCGTTGATGAGAGTGGATTTGCCGCTGCCCGAAACGCCTGTGATAAGCACAAGCTTGCCAAGAGGTATTTTAAGGTCAACATTTTTAAGGTTGTTGCCCGTGCAGCCTAAGAGTTCGATATATTTGCCCGAACCCTCACGGTGTTTTTCGGGAACATCAATGTCGAGTTCGCCCGAAATATATTTTGCTGTAATGGTGTCTTTGCCCGAAAGTTGTGCCGGAGTACATTCTGCAGTGACAAATCCGCCCAGACGGCCTGCGCCCGGACCTATGTCGATTACATAGTCGGCGTTTTTGATCATATCCTTGTCGTGCTCCACCACAATGATGGAGTTGCCCTCGTCGCGGAGCTTTTGCAGAGATTTGATAAGCTTGTCGTTGTCGCGCTGATGAAGTCCGATACTTGGTTCGTCGAGAATGTAAAGCACGTTGACGAGTTTTGAGCCTATCTGCGTGGCAAGCCTGATGCGCTGAGCTTCGCCGCCCGAAAGCGTCTGCGCCGGACGGAAAAGACTGAGATAGTCCAGACCCACGTCGAGCATAAAGCCCACGCGGTTTCTAATCTCTTTGAGTATTTCGGTAGAAATTTCTTTCTGCTTGGGAGTGAGCTGAGAATCAACGTTTTGCAAAAACTGCGACAGCTCGGCTATATCCATAGAGGATAGTTCCGCAATGTTTTTGCCTGCTATGCGGTAGCTAAGCGCCTCGCGGTTGAGACGCATTCCGCCACATTCGGGACAAACTGCCGGAGCAGAATATTTCAGCACCTTGTCTTGCGTGTCCTCGTCGTCGGCAGCGTTGGCTATGTATTTGATAATTCCGTCGTAGAGATACGAGTCGGAGCCGTACATGCTCAGCCACGATAGTTTTACGGGTTCTGCCGAGCCATTAAGTACGGTGTCGAGAGCCTCTTGAGGAAGGTCTTTTACAGGAGTGTCCAAAGAGAATCCGTCGCGTTCGGCAATGGCTTCTAACTGTTTGAATACAAAACTGTTGGCCACATATTTGCCTAACGGTTCTATCGCGCCCTGCTTGATGCTGAGTTCTGGATTAGGAATAACCTTTTTGATGTCGATTATCTGCACATATCCGAGACCCTTGCAGTGCTGGCAGCATCCCGACGGCGAATTGTACGAAAAATTATTTGGCGCCGGGTCGGGGTAGGAGATACCCGATTCGGGACACATCAGCGACTTGCTGTAATATTTTACCTCGCCGGTGTCGGGATTGAGCAGCATTATCATTCCCTTGCCGAGATCCATTGCCGTCTGCACCGATTTTTTCAAACGTTCCATTCCGCCGCCTTCGGTGCCTTCGGTTGGCACAAGAATTTTGTCTACCACAATTTCTATGTTGTGGGTTTGATAGCGGACGGTTTTCATATTTACAATGATATCTTTGATAACACCGTCAACACGCACTTGTACGTAGCCTTTGCGGCGAATTTGCTCAAACAGTTCGCGGTAGTGACCCTTGCGACCCTTAACTACGGGGGCGAGCACAATAACACGTTGTCCGCCGTAATGTTCGGTTATCAGGTTGTAAATCTGGTCGATGGTGTATTTTACCATCTTTTTGCCCGAAATATAACTATAAGCCTCGCCTGCACGAGCATACCAAAGACGCAAAAAGTCGTAAATTTCTGTGATAGTGCCAACTGTGCTACGCGGATTTTTGTTGGTGGATTTCTGCTCAATGCTGATTACCGGGCTGAGACCTGTAATTTTGTCAACATCGGGACGCTCCATTGAACCGAGAAATTGCCTTGCATATGCGCTGAATGTTTCGATATACCTGCGCTGACCCTCGGCAAAAATGGTGTCGAAGGCGAGCGACGACTTGCCGCTGCCGCTGAGACCCGTGATTACGGTGAGTTTGTTGCGCGGAATGGTTACGTCGATATTTTTGAGGTTGTGCACACGTGCGCCGTACACGTGGATATTTTCAAGGTCGAGCGACTCTGCCGCCGATATGTTAGCTGAATTTTCCAACTTGCCAATTATCATTGATAAAACTGTGCAAAAGTAGAATATTTTTTGTTTTTTCCACCTATGGGGTTGTTTATTTTTAATTAAAGTCTTACGGTGATATGAAGGTGAATCCATCATAAGGGGAATTATGGACAAAACAGTGTGTTAAGTTTGTGAAGTCAATGGAAAATATATAACGGATTAATTATTAATGTTTTTTAACAAAACATAGCGTTGCATTATTCAATATTAATCTATTTTTGCAAAAAACTACTAACTGTGAAATTAGGAAAACTGTTGAATCCATTCAAAATCAGGTGCTTTATCCTCTTTTACCTCTTACAAGAAATTTGGACTTGCATTTCGCAAAGTACCTCATTTTATCCTATTGACGAAAGTCTGTTTAGTTATTATAAAATAGACTTGACAGTTAACAAATATGCTTTTGCAGCTATGCGTGGCTTAGGGAAGATTCTACCCTATCAAGGTATTTCATTTAATTGTGTAAATATGAATTCTATGGCATTATGGTTAAGTGGCATTCCTAATGTAGGAATTCATCCTTATATCCTACATGGCTTTCTTAAAGCTTATACAATGGGAGTACGCGTGGATTTATTTTCGTATTATTTAGTAAATGATTGATTATGAAAGGTATACTGACTATCTTGTTTATTTGGAGTGCGAATATTGTTTTCGCACAATTATCTGATAGCATTTTTATATGTGAATATGCTGTTAAGATTTATAAAGCACCAACTATTATAGCTTTTGCTGAAATAATAAACGATTCTTGTGCTGAGAGAACAACTTACAAAATAGAACACTACGGGCATAATTGTTATGTAAAAAAAGGCTCTGTAATTATCCAAAAATATCGTACTGATGATGACGGAAACATTGTTATAAACAACAATATTTATTGTAATAGTAATAATTATAACCCCAATGGTATCTTCTATTACATCAATCCTGAAATAGCATTAGCAAACAATAAATACAGAAAATCTATATGTGATAGCTTAGTAAAAGTAAGACCAAGAGAGCAGAAATATCGTAAAAAAAAGGGTTAGGCCATTATTGTCATCTTATTATTTAACGAATTTTTGAAAATATGAGACTTTTTCACATTTTATTAATCAGTTTGATATTAAGCATATCGTCTGTTCAAGGACAAAAGATTTTGTATTCCACTGTTGATAGCGTTTGCTTAATTGATATTAGTACCAAACAAAAATATGCTCTTTTACCAAAAGAGAAGTCATATCTTTGGATAGAAGGTAAGTTTGAGATACGAGAAGGCTACGGCATTTTCTATCGGTATCAAAACGATTTCAAAAATAATACTTTATTGGTTAAAGAATATTCATTTGACACATTAACTTATAAAATGTTAGACCTTAAAGACTATTGTGTTTGGGCAGAACGGGAAAACCATTATTGGTATCATTACCAATACAAGGATAGTAGATTCCGTTGCTATAATAATATCTATCTTAAAACCGATACAGGTTTTGTGAAATTTATTTCAGAAGAGGATTTGGGCAAGACACAAATAAGATTTCAAAACGGATTTGAAATATCTGACAACAAACTGATTTGTGAACGTTGGCATGTAAAACATCATAGCGATAAAGTGTTAGTTGAACCTTCACAGATAGTAGAAATAGATATATCAACAAAACAAATGACACCTTTGACAAAAGGAAGGTTTTCATATCTGTCAAAAGACGAAAGGTATATCTTATATACTTGTTATGGCGAATGTACAGAAAGATTTGGTATCTATGATTTGCAAAATAGAGAGCTTGTTTTTATGTTTGATGGTATCTATGCAAGATGGGTTCAATAACATATCAACAAAAA
>JAGCVU010000144.1 GCA_017962175.1 Bacteroidales bacterium
CGGGTTAGGAAGTCCCGAAACCATACTTGCAAGTACGTCGGCATCAAGGTTTTCGGTAATGTCGCCGGTTTCGATGCCCTGTATATAAGGTGCGGCTTGGTCAAAAAGATGCCACGCTCCTTGAACGTTTTCTTTTGCTCCCGCCGTGCTTTTTATCAATAATGCCTGTGCCATAGTTAGTTAAATTTTAAATCCGTAAAGCGAATTGATGGTGTCGTACATCCGTTTTACAAGTTTTTCGATTTTGTATTGGATAGAATCGGTGTCGTGCTGCTTTACAAACTCGTCTTTAAACGAGTCGAAAGGCGTGCCGAAAAGTCCCGTCTTAAACGATGCCGCGGCAATGTCGTCTTCGTCGGGGCGGAAAAGGCGCTTGTTGAAGTCAAACTTTTTGAGTTCCTTGGTGTTAGTGAGTCCGAAGAGGTCGGCGTTGAACAAGAAATTGCCCAAACCTCCTGCCGAACGGTGCACCTGTCGGAGCCATCCGTCGGTGATGTCGCCCTGAGGAGATATGCCGAAATGAAACAGTTCAAAGTATTTTTTGATGCCGGTAACTTCCTGTGGCAAAATATCTTCGTAGCCCGAAATATTGTTTTTGGCAAGTAATCCCGCCTGAGCCGCCGCCACAAAGTCGTTGAACTCGGGATAAACCAAAAACGACAGCGCGGTAAGTGCCGCAAACTTACGGGCAAACTCTGACGTGTGCTCGGGTGTGGTAAAGTCCTTGAAATCAACCCTTCCCGACGGATTGAGGGCGCGGTAGTAGTATTGCACCTCGCGTTTTTGGTTGCGTATTTCGTCGATTTGCTGAATAGGCGTGGCAAAAAAGTCGAGAGCCGCAAACGCTGCCAAAAGTTCTATATAATGGCTGTCGTTTTTTTGCAATGCTCCGCCTGTAACTGTCTCATTACCCGGAGTTTTGGTTTCAAAATCGTTGGTGGGCGTGCCGAGCATATAAAACTTTTGGAAAACACTCTTCACAGTCTTGTCCTCGTTGTAAAACATCATAGCAATCTGCGAGTTGAGTGCGAAATTCTTGCTTGAAGCCACCACCTTCTGACGGCTGCGCAGACTCTCGTCGGGTGGCGTAAATTTAAAGTAAGCCGACAGCAATGTTGCCCCGAAATTAGCCTTGTTGAGGGTTTTGCCTGGGTCTAAAATATTGATAGCCGCATTAAAAGCCTTTGGAATAACGGGAATCGACGATGCTCCTGTGCCGCCAAACACCGAACCGCAAACAAACACTCGTGCATCGCCGGTTTCGCCCGCATCGTAAATCATCTGAATGTATTCGGCAAGTTTTCCGTGAGGATTTTTTGTTACCTCGTCGATAATGCCGTGATACATCAATAGCGACCCGAGGTGCGTTTGAGCGCGGTAGCCGTGTTTAAGGTCAAACTCGCGCACCTGAGGCGACAGCAGAATGTCGGCAAGAGCCTTTTTGTCGCCATCGGCGTAGGCATATTTAGTAATTGCCTCAAAACTACCGTTTTTCACGGCGTCGCTGTAATCGGGCGTAAAAGTAAAGAGGTTGATTTTTGCGCTAAAAAAAGTCTCTTGAAGAGGGTAATGGGTTTTGTTGTAGCCCTTTACCTTTAAATAAGCATCCTCCACGAGCGATTTAAGCCGTGCGAAGTTGCCATTGTCTAAGTCGGTATCGAGAGCGAGGATATTAATCTCGCAATTATCAGCCATACCCATAGCGCACGTATGCACGAACGCCTCCAAGCACCGCATCCCCGTACCACCCATGCCAATAAGAACAAGTGTTTGCTTCATATACAACAATTCATATTAAGTCTCCAAAAGTAATAATTTTTTTTGAAAGGTAAAGGGGGTGTGGGGATTTTTTTGACAAGTATTTCTTACAATCTTGCTTTTTCCTCGTTGTTGGTCTTTTTTACTTTATCGGCATCTTGGTTATACCAATTTCCAATTTTCCATCTGATTACCAATTGAATGTATTTCCTTGATTATTAGCATCTAATATATTTCCGGAAATAATAGTGTCTTGTGATTTGCAGTAGTTAATTGTAAAGAGTAGTAGAATAATAGTGAAGATGTGTTTCATTGGTTTCAATTTAGTGTAACGCGGCAAAAATATATATTTTGCATTTAAGGAATCAACCCCAAAACGTTAATTAATACTAAAATTAGTTTTTTGATGTTATTTGTTATATTTTTTTGTGATGGGAGTCGATGCTTTCTTTATATAAAGAAATATTTGCATTATTGCCAAAAGTACACTATATTTGCCGAAAACAAATTATTATGGGACAGTTTATCGACGGCGGAAATTTCGCATTTAGAAGCGTTATCAACAGTGATTTTGTTGACAAATCGGGGTTGCTGAAAACTCTTAACAAGAATATTGACTCTGAAAATCGTTTTATGTGCATATCGCGTCCGAGGCGTTTTGGCAAATCGGTGGCGGCTCAGATGGCATACGCTTATTACGACCGCAAATCTGATTCAAAAGAACTTTTCGAAGGCTTGGAAATCACCAAATCGCTTGATTACGAAAAACACCTTAATAAATATCCCACAATTTTTTTAGATTGGAATACATTTGCTAATATACCAGACAAGGATAAACTGAAAGAAGCACAACTGAGTGTCATTGCCGATTTGAAGAACTCATATAACTTTTTAGAAGAGGAAAAATCCCTCTTTAAAGCCCTTGCCGAAATAAACGAAAAGACCGGCGACCGATTTATCTTGATAATCGACGAATGGGATATGCTTGTTAGGGACGTTGATCAAGACGTTCAAGACGAGTACGTGGATTTTCTGCGCTCTATGTTCAAGTCATACAATGCCAAAAACATCTTCCACTTGGTGTATATGACTGGCATTTTGCCAATAATCAAAATTAAAACTCAGTCGGCGTTGAATAATTTTTTGGAATACAGCATAATAGACCCAATAGACACCGCTCAATATTATGGTTTTACCGAAGAGGAGGTAACCAAACTATGTGAAGAGCATAATATGAACTTCGACCTAATGAAACACGCCTACGATGGTTACATAATCGGCGACCAAAGGTCAATGTTTAATCCTTATTCGGTAAAGCAATCTATTCTTCGCAAGAATTACAACAGTTTTTGGTCAAGAACTGCATCTTTTATGGCGATTGAAAGTTATCTCAACACCGATGCCGACCAAGTGCGCACTAAAATCATTGCGATGATGAATGGCGAGGAAGTGGTAATTGAACCGTCAAGTTTCCGCAATGATATGAAGAATATCGAAACAAGCGACGATGTGCTAACACTGTTGGCTCACCTTGGATATTTGTCGTATAATCCGGAAACTCAATCAGTAA
>JAGCVU010000145.1 GCA_017962175.1 Bacteroidales bacterium
GCGTGACTGCTTCTGAATCGTGTCTTCCTTATAACGGGGGAAATTGAGAATTGGCAATTGAGAATTGACAATAAATAAAAGCAATTTCAACTCGGTAAAACATTAAGGCGGTCATAGCGGCGGGGCACCACCTCTTCCCATCCCGAACAGAGAAGTTAAGCCCGCTTGCGCCGATGGTACTGCGCCACAATGCGGGAGAGCAGGTAGCCGCCCTACTTTAAATCAATCCTTCATAACCTAGGTTGTGAAGGATTTTTTTTTGTTACATATCATTCTTTTTGTTTCATTATTTATTGTTTTTGTTTCATCATTTAGCACTGATGTTACATTAATCGCTTATATTTGTGCGGTTTTTTTTGGTGGTTTATAAAAAACCGTTTAATTTTGCTTGATAAATATTAAGTGCTGTTGATGAAAATGAATAAGTTACTATCATTACTGTTGTTGATGTGTCTATCTTTGAGTGGTATGGCACAATCATACAAGTTTCTGTCTGCTGCGGACGGATTATCTAACAGTTTGATAAATAAAATATTACAAGATCAATATGGTTTTATTTGGATAGCTACTGAAGACGGACTTAATTGCTACGACGGCAACCGAATCAAAGTTTACCGTCATAATGATGCAGATTCCACTTCATTAGCCAACAATTTTATCCGTGATATTTTTATTGATAGTCGCGGACGTTTGTTTGTAGGCACTTATAAAGGCATTCAAGTTTACAATCCTCTTACCGATAGTTTTTCGCTTCCTGCTCGCAATAGCGACGGCGATGTGTTTATTTTTTCGGTGATGAGTTTTGTGGAGCTTTCTGATAGCACATTGATTGCTCTTGGCGATTCGCCTTGCACTATTGAAGTTGACCGCACGGGCAACTTGATTGTTAAGCCTTATATTCTTCCTCAACGCACTTCGGTTCATCCCATCGACTTTATGGTTGAAGCTCCAAACGGTAGCCTTTTTGTTGCCGATAATCGTGGTGAACTTATCCGCACCGACAAAAATTCTGTTCATAATTACAGTAGCGGTGTGCGTTCTAGTACATTGTTTAAAAATCCTTATGGTGATATTTTTGCATGTTCCGACAATAACGATTTTTTTAAGTATAATGCCGACACAGATAGTTTTGAATGTTTAGTTCAGGGCAATGGTGATTTGCCATACTATAATTGCCGTTGGCTCAACGATGATAAGGTATTAGCTTGTACCGATGGCAATGGATTGAAAATTATAGATTTGCAACAAAAGACTGTTTCGCATTTCTCTATGTCGGTTCCGTTTTTCGACGATTCTAAACTTAAAGTACATTCGGCTTTAATTGATAGTTGCGGCAACATTTGGTTGGGATTGTATCAAAAAGGCATTTTGGCGCTTAACCCCGAAAAATCGGTGTTCAATTACATCGGACATAAATCTGCCACTGACAATATTATTGGTCAAAACTGCGTATCGGCATTGACCTTTTGCAACGGACTTCTTTGGGTCGCCACCGACAACGACGGTGTGTATGTTACCGATCTTGCCACAAAGCGCATTGTTCACCATTTTTTGGGTGGAGGTTTTCCGCAGTTGGTGATGTCGCTATACGCTGTAGACGATCGTTATGTGTATCTCGGCAGTTTTGGTTCGGGATTGTGGAAAATAGATGCCAAGACATACGAATTCAAACGTGTTCCACTGTCAGACGAAGTCAACAGATTGAATTTTTCTCGATTGTCGCATATCAACCGTCTCGACGACAACACTTTGATAATTGCCTCTCTGGGTAGTGGAGTAGGATTTGTGGATATCAAAACCGATAAACAATTGTTTTTCAAAAATATAACCTTAAACTGCAACCTTTGGTCGTCGTGTGTGGAAAAACTGAGCGAAAATAGTTTTGTATCAGGTTCTTACAACGGAATTTACTTCGCAGATAATTTTAAACAGAAAGGCGTATTTAAACACATTTTTGATCGAGTTATTATATTCTCGTTGCTGGCTATCGATAATTCTCGAATTGCCGCAGCCACATCAAATGGTTTTTTCATTCTTAAAAAAGATTCTGTGTCAGACCTTTACCAAACTATTTCGTTGAGCGGAATAGCTGATGCCGCTTTTTATTCTCTTACCAAAGACAACGATGGCAACATCTGGGCAGGTACCGACCGAGGTCTTTATCGAATCACACACCAAGGTGGCGATGATTATACCGCCACGCGTTTTTCTACCGACGACGGCACTGTTAATATCGAGTTTACCAAAAACGCTGTATGTGTATCGCAAGACGGAATGTTGTATTTTGGCGGATTAGACGGCATTACATATTTCAAACCAAAAGATATGCGTAAACTATCGTTTGGCGCAAGCGGTGTAAGAGTTACTCGTTTTTGGATTCGAAATCATCCGATCAAGGCTATAGACAATACTTTGAAAAATACAGTTATTGACCGTCCTGCATGCTCTGCCAAGGTGTTTGAACTGCTTCACGACCAAAACTCGTTTACCATAGAGTTTTCGCCTTTAGACTTTTTTACTTCGCCCGACACACGTTATTATTATACCGTCAACAATGATGCTCCGGTGCGAATCGGACGTGGCAATCGACAATTGAGTTTTATTCGTCTTGCTCCCGATGAATACAATATTAGCATCTACAGCATTACCAACGGTGTGGAGTCGCCCAAGTATACGGTTAAAATCATCATTCATCCCGCATGGTATAATACCATTGGAGCGTGGGTGGCTTATGTGCTTTTGATTGCTGCGGTGGTGGCTTCTGTGCTGTTTGTGGTGTACCGTCATAGAAAAAGCAAACAGGTGATAGCCAAACAGTTGGAACTTCAACAAGACAATCAGATAAAACTTCGCTTTTTTACAAATGTGATTCACGAAATACGCACACCTTTATCGTTGATTGTGAGTCCGTTGCAAAAAGTGGTTTCCGCCGAACCGGATTCCAAGTATAAAACCGAGTTTCGCACTATTTGTTTGGGTGTAGACCGTATGCGGCGTCTTGTCGACAGTCTTTTAGACATTCGCAAGATAGATAACGGCAAGATGGTGTTGCATTTTGCCAATTGTCAGTTGGAGCCCATCATTACAGGCAACATCGAGTTTTTTGAACTTAAAGCGGGTAGCAAAAATGTTCAACTTACGTTTAAAAACAATCTTCCCGAAGGATATTCGCTTGTAACCGACCACACTGCAGTGGAAAAAATCATCACCAATCTATTGTCGAACGCTATGAAATTTTCAACCGACGGCAGTGAAGTGGAAGTGTCGACAGAGTTGGATGCCGACAATGTTAAAATTTCGGTTTCAGATTGTGGTCCGGGCATTTCAGACAACGATATTGATAAGATTTTTAACCGTTTTTATCAAGCCGATTCGCCTTATATTCAGCAAGGTACAGGTATAGGTTTGCATCTTGCTAAGGGTCTTGCCGAATTGCTTGGAGGTACTATCACTGTTAAAAACCGAACCGATCAAAAAGGCTCAGTATTTACATTTGTGCATCCGCTCAATCTCAATCCTTCAGCATCGGCTCCGATAGTCAACGATGATCGACAAGATATACAAGAAACTCCTTTGACAACTGATTTTGCCACCGACAAGCAAACAAAAAGAACATCTACCAAAGCAGTTTCGGGCAAAAAACGCATTGTATTAGTAGAAGACGATTACGATATTGCCGACTATCTGATTTCGGAATTTAAGTCTGATTACTTAGTAACTCATTTCGACAACGGTGAGGAGGCTTTGTCTGACATTATGACCAACAATCCGGAGCTTGTGATAACCGACCTTATGTTGCCCGATTTCGACGGATTTGCACTTTGCAAACGTATCAAGCAAAATATCAATGTAAACGAGATTCCAGTGGTGATACTCACTGCCAAAACAGGCGATGATGTGGAGATGTTGAGTCTTCAGGCAGGTGCCGACGCATTTATTTCCAAGCCGTTTAATATCGACCTTTTGAAGCAGACCGTAAAAAATCTGATAAACGTAAGACACAAACTTATAGTAAATTACAGCGGCGCACAGCAACCCAAAGAATCTTCTGATCTTGATCAATACGAAGATCCCGAGGAGAAACTTATCAAACGCATTGTTAAAGCTGTGGAAAAAAACATCAGCAATGCCGAATATTCTACCGAAATGCTTGCTGCCGACGTGGGACTCAGCCGTGTGCACCTTTATCGCAAACTCAAAGACCTTACTAATCAAACAGGTTCAGAGTTTATACGCAATATCAGATTGAAACGTGCATCTGAATTGATACTCAATCGTAAAGGATTTTCGATTTCTGAAGTGGCAGATATGGTTGGATTTCCCAATACGGCTTATTTCTGCACCGCATTTCGCAACTTTTTTGGCACTAATCCCACAGCATGGCGCGAGATGCATTCTGGCGACCAAGAAGAGTCGGATGACACCGAAAATTCTTAAAGATTGTTAAAAAAAAACTGTATAGCAAAAATAATTGCTCTCTATTGCGGTAGTTTCTTAATAATTGATTTACTTTGTAAAGTTTTTTAGAATACAATAACTACGTTCACAGTACAAAATCACTTATATAAAAACACCAAAGTAACAATAGTTATGAGCAATTTTAAATTGATGATGGTAGCGGCATTGGCTGCAGCAGGTATTCAGGCTTCGGCGCAGAATCCTATTATCCGCGACCAATTTTCAGCCGACCCCACAGCGAGGGTTTTCAACGGCAAACTTTATCTTTTTCCATCGCACGATATTCCACCGGCTTCGGCTGCCGATTATCCACGCAAAGATTGGTTCTGTATGGAAGATTACCACGTGTTCTCTTCCGAAAACCTTACCGACTGGACCGACCACGGCGTAATTCTCAATCAAAAGCAAGTTCCTTGGGGCAATCCAACTGGATACAGTATGTGGGCTCCCGACTGTATCGAAAAAGACGGCAAATATTATTTCTTCTTCCCCAACGGCACTAAGGAGGGACGCGGATTCGGTATAGGCATCGCCACCGCCGACAAGCCCGAAGGTCCTTACACACCTATGGAAAAGAATATCGAAGGCATCAACGGTATCGACCCCGGACTTTTGCAGGCAAGCGACGGCAATACATATATTTTCTGGGGCGCAGGACGCTGTGCTAAACTCAAACCAAGTTTAAACGAGATTGCCGACGATACCCCCACCGAAACAATGAAATGGGGCGACCGCGAATTTCAGATGACCGGCGTAAACTGCCTCAAAGGTTTGCCATCGCGTCAGGCCGAAGGTCCGTTTCCTTTTGAATACAATGGAAATTACTATCTTACATATCCTTACGTTCGCGAAAACACCGAGGTGATTGGCTACGCAATGGCTAAGAATCCTATGGGACCTTACGAATACAAAGGCATCATTTTGGAAGAGTGGCCTGACTGCTGGACTATCCATCAATCGGTAGTTAACTACAAGGGACAGTGGTACTTATTCTACCATCACAACAATTATTCGCCCAATTTCGACAAGAGCCGCGCCGTATGTGTGGATAGCCTTTTCTTCAATGCCGACGGTACTATCCGTCCCGTTAAACCCACATTGCGTGGCGTAGGCATCAACAACGCAACTCAGAAAATCCAAATCGACCGTTACAGTGAAATTGGCGGATCGGCTAAAATCGAATACCTTCACGCCAACGACGCCGACACCACAAAGCGTTTCGAGGGTTGGAAAACAATCTTTGGCTCAAACGGCAACGTGCGTTACAACCGCGTGGATTTTGGCGCAGGAAAATTCAAAAAAGCATATATTCAATATCGCTCTACAACAGGAGGTTCGGTAACCATCACCGACGGCACAGGCAAGCCTATCGCCGACGGATCACTGCCACAAAGTGCGGAATTTAAAACCGCTACTATTGCTTTGAAAGCAAAACCCAAAGGTGTCATCGACCTGAAAATCACAGGTAAAGACATCGAAATTGATTGGATTTATTTTAAATAAGTATTATTCGGCTTTTTTCAAAACAAACACTTAAAAACAAGGTATCAGAAGTGCTTGAATAATATTTTTAAACGATTTTTTAACGTCAGTGATTACCGACATCCTAATTAAAACCCCGCCAACACCGGGGTTTTATATTTTTAGAAATTAATATTTTAAACTCTTGTATATGATTAGATTTTGTAAAACTTTGACTTTGCTATCCACAGCGCTTGTAATTGGCGCAACGGGCTGCCATCAGCCCAACAATTTTATTTGCACTTCGCCCGATGCAAATATTAGGCTTTTTGCCGATTCGGGCAAGTTTAGCGTAACGTATTACGACCAAAAAGTGCTCACAATCGAAAAATTTGGTTTCGACAATTGCATTGCGCCCGATTTTTCATATGTGCAAGCCGTTACCGACGACTACACAATGCTCGCGGGCAAAAAGGCTCATTGCCAAAACCTTGCAAGCGAATATTCCGCATCATTAAATCCCAACATCGACCTTATTTTGCGCGTGTACAACAATGGAATAGCATTCCGCTACCGTTTGCACAATCTCAACGATTCGGCAATTCCGCAAGAAAAAACCGCCTTTAACATTCCCGAAGGCGTAACCCGCTGGATGCAACAGTGGTGCGAATCGTATGAGGGATTTTTCCCAAAGGCCAACACCGCAAAACAACAACCTGTTTTTAGTTTTTCGGGCGTGTTTAAATCGGCTGACGGATTTTGCTGTCGTTGGGGCTATCCCGCTTTGATAGAGCCGGTTAAAGATGTGTTTGTGCTGTTGAGCGAGGCTGATGTAAAAAATTATAACAGTGCATCTTGCCTTTGGAACGACAATAATGTGGAAACCTACGAAGTGCGTCCCGATAAAAACGAAACCAAAATCTCTGGTGAATTTTTTACTCCGTGGCGTGTGGCTGTAATAGGCAAACTGTCTGATATTGTTGAAAGTACACTTATTACCGATGTTTCAGAACCAACAGATTATCAAGCCGATTTTTCGTGGGTAGAGCCCGGCGTGGTTTCGTGGATTTATTGGGCATACAACCACGGCAGCAACGATTATAATATTATAAAAAAATATGTTGATTTGGCAGTTTCGCTCCATTTGCCTTATATGCTCATTGATGCTGAATGGGACGAAATGAAAGATGGCAAAACCATTGAAGATGCTGTAAAATACGCAGTGGACAAAAATATAAAACCCTTAATTTGGTATAGTTCGTCGATAGGTTGGGTAGATGGTGCTCCCGGACCAAAATTCCGTCTCAACAAACCCGAAGACCGTGAAAAAGAGTTTGCTTGGTGCGAAAAAATCGGCGTAAAAGGTGTAAAAATCGACTTTTTCTCCGGAGACAACCAAGTCAATATGAGTTATTGTATCGACCTCTTGCAAAGTGCTGCAAAACACCATCTTACAGTCAATTTTCACGGTGCAACCATTCCTCGCGGATGGCAACGCACATATCCCAATCTTATGAGCACTGAGGCTGTTTATGGTGCTGAATGGTACAACAATGGACCTGAATTAACCAAAAAAGCGGCTTGGCACAACGCCACCTTGCCCTTTACCCGCAACGTTATTGGACCTATGGATTACACGCCTTGTGCATTTTCTGATTCGCAAAATCCTCACATCACATCCAATGCTCACGAATTGGCACTCACGGTATTGTTTGAATCGGCATTGCAGCACATAGCCGACCGTCCCGAAAGCCTTTTGGCACAACCCAAAGAGGTGCAGGAGTTTTTTGGAAATCTTCCTGCCGCTTGGGACGACATCGAGTTTGTGGCAGGCTATCCTGGTGAATATTCCGTAATAGCACGCCGCAAGGGAGATGTTTGGTATGTGGCTGGTATCAATGGCAAAGACGAAAAACTTTCGGCAAACATTGATTTGAGTTTTATCCAAAATGCTAAAACAATTCAGGCATTTTATGATGCTGATAATGAGACCAAATGGAACATCTCAACTCTCGAATCATTACCCCAAAATATTGAAATGCAGCCACGTGGCGGATTTGTTTTGGTGGTTAAATAAGGATGTTTTTACAAGAATAACAAAGGCTACCGAGGTGGTAGCCTTTGTTTGTTTTATTGTAATAAAAAAAATGATTATCTTTACCGAAAAGAAAATGCTATTACAAGCCCAAACAATATCCCAAACCTTCTAAAACATCTCACAGTGGAACATTTTAATAATAACACACAAGCACGGCGAAAACTTTCAGTGGTGCAAATTATCTTTATAGGATGTTTTGCATTCAATTTTAATTTTTTTGCATTTAATATAATATACTATACTATCTTTCCGCCACAAGAAAGACCAATAGACGAAGTTGTTAAAGACTTGGAAACCACATTTAATAAAAATAAAAGGAAATATAATTCTACAATAGAATTAATTAATAAAATCGACTATAATCATCCCATTGGTATTGCAGCAGCACTTTCACAAAAAGAAATACCGTATGAGTTATATGACCAAACCCTTGACAAATCTATCAGACTTTTATTTCCTTTTTTTGAAACCGAAATGTTTAGAATATGGAATGGAGAACAAATTCCAGGTGCGTTTTATAAAAATTATATTGTATTAGGCATTTATAGTAATCGGACAGGTGCTGATTTGTTATATACAAAACTTTCCAAAGAAGAATTTATCAGTCATTTTCGAGATTCTATGGAATACTGTGTATACCCCGAAATTCCAAAATCTTCTAAACATTGGATTGTTAAGTTAGAAGATAATTGGTATTTATATGATGGTTATTTCCGTTTTGATTTATAATAATAAGGTCATTTATTTTCAAACAACCAATCACCCCATTATTGGATATCAATAAAACCTTGACAAACAGCCTAATAAAATTTCGCTTTCATTCATTCCCATTCGCTTAAATTTTTGTTTAAAAAAAAGCCCTTCGTGTTTTTTGGAGATTATGTTGCTTATTATGTCGGTTATTAAAAACCTTTTTTTATATTTGCAGATGAAAAACTATTTAGCAACCGATGAACAAATTTGAGATTTTTACTATACACGCACAGGCTGTATCGCATATTTTGAATCAAAAGATTTACAATGCAATAGCCTTAGTTAAGCAACTTGCAGAGCATAGCGGATTGTCGCCACAAAATAGCGATATAGATATGACAGAGCAGACCTATCGTTTGATGCTTGGCTACACTCTTCAAGGTGCAAACGATCCTAACCGCAATGCTATCTTGCGACAGTTGCAGATTTCGCTGCTGATGATGGCTGATTCGTACAAAAATCGTTTTTTGAAAAAATACACTTCTACACCTGTATTTGCCGGCAAAGCGGTGATACCCGAAGATAAACCCTCGAAAAACAACCTCAACGAATGGTTTTCATTTTTGGTGGCAAACGAGAAAGCCGAAGGCGACACTTTTACACTTATTGAAAGCATCCTTTTAGACGAAAAAACTCCGTGGTATGCCAAATCGCTCGTAGTTACTGCATTGACATTGAGCCTGTTGCTATTTTTCGATATAGCCAAGGTAAAACTGCTTTACAAATGCTATCTTGCCAATCAAGAGCAAATCTGGCAGAGGGCTTTGGTGGGATTATTCTTGGTGTTTTACGTATACAACAATAGGATAGGACTTTACAGCGAAACCGCCGAGATTCTTTCGGGACTAAAACGCGACCCTAAGTTTACCGAGCGTTACGAAACTATGATTATACAGTTTATCCGCTCTATCAATACCGAAAAACTCACCCAAAAAATCAATCAGGAGATTATTCCCGAGGTAACTAAACTAATGCCCGGCATACGCGACAAGATGAAAGCCGATTCGCGTAGCAGCGACGACAAAGGTTTCGAGGATAAGAATCCCGATTGGAGTGACTATTTTAAAGAGAATCCGGGTTTGCTCGACAAGCTCGCCGACATTTCAAAACTTCAGCTCGAAGGTAGCGACGTATTTCTCAACTCGTTTGCTATGCTCAAAAGTTTTGAGTTTTTTAATACGCTGAGCAATTGGTTTGTGCCTTTTTATCGTCAAAACTCAAGTATAGCAGGACTTTCGTCAAAATACGATAGTGAGTTTAAGATGAAAACCTTTGCCACAGGATTGGAGCGTGCACCGTTTATGTGCAATTCCGACAAATACTCTTTTTGTTTGAGTATCAGTAGTATGCCCGAAGAACAAATCAAGATTATGGGCAAATATTTTCTCTCTGAGGTGGAACAGATGAACGAGATTTCCGACGAGGATGCACTGCTGCACAAACCCGAAATTAGTTACAAGATTATCACTCAGTATATTCAGGATCTTTACAGATTTTTTAAACTCAACAAGGCTAAGGAAGATTTTCCCGAAGTGTTTGAAAAAGAGTTTAATCCATCTACCACACTCTTGTACGATGCTGCTTTTCACAATGCCGGCGAGATGCGCAAGATTGGCGAATTTTTCTTTGTAAACGAAAATTATACACAGGCTTACGGCATTTTTGAAAAGATTTCGCTTGAGGATCCAAATTTTAAGATTTTTCAAAAGATGGGATATGCTGCCCAGAAAAACGGCGACATTCAACTTGCCCTCGACAACTATCTCCACGCCCAATTGTTTAACGATTCGCAATTGTGGAACCTCAAAAAAATTGGCTGGTGCTACCGTCGGTTGAAAAATCCTGCCAAGGCGTTGGAATACTATCAGAAGGCTGAGGCTCTCGATGCCGACAATCTCTCTATTGCCACTGCCATAGGACGTTGTCATTTGGAGTTGGATAATTATCAAGACGCTCTAAAGTATTATTTCAAAGTGGAGTATCTCGACCCAAAAAATACCAAAGTGCTGCGGCCTATATGCTGGTGTTGCTATATGTCGGGCAAGACCGAACAAGCCGAAAAATATCTTTCTAAACTATTGGCTGTAAATCCTGAAGCCGAGGATTATGTGCTTGCCGGCAACATAATGCGCAGTAGTCGTCAGCTTTCTAAGGCTGTGGATTATTATATAAAGGCGTTTGGATTTGAAGGTTTCACAATGGCCAATCTTGAAGATTCGTTTGCTGCCGATTGTGCAGCCGACCCAAAAACCAAGGAAGAAAACTGCCTTATAACAGATTATATCAATTACCAATTAGCAGAAAATAAATAATTGAAAATGAATATATTAGTAACAGGTTCTAACGGACAACTCGGCAACGAGATGCGTATTGTATCCGAACAATTAAAACAGCACACTTTCTTTTTTACCGATGTGGCAGAACTCGACATCACCGATAAAGTGGCTGTAAACGAGTTTTTTAAACAGAATGCTCCCGACATTGTAGTCAACTGTGCCGCATATACCGATGTTAACCGTGCCGAATCTGACTTCGAAAAGGCTGAACTTATCAACGCCACCGCACCCAAAATTTTGGCGGAATGTTGCAAGGCAAACGGAGCAAAATTTATTCATGTTTCTACCGATTATGTTTTCGACGGTTCGGCTCATCTGCCCTACAAAGAAACTGACAAAGAAAATCCCGTATCTGCCTACGGCACAACTAAATATCACGGCGAACAAAACGTCGTTGCCTCGGGTTGCGAATATGTGATAATCCGCACTTGTTGGCTCTACTCGTCGTTTGGAAAAAACTTTGTAAAAACCATGGCAACCCTTGGCGCCACCAAAGAAGAACTCGGCGTGGTTTTCGACCAAGTAGGCACACCCACCTACGCCGCCGACCTTGCCAATGCCATAGCCACCATCATAGCCAAAACAGCACAAGACCCCGCCGCTTTTGTAAAAGGTATCTACCATTTTTCTAACGAAGGCGTATGCTCGTGGTACGATTTTACCGTTGCCATTATGGGGTTATACAATCTCAATTGTCGCATCAAACCTCTCCATACCGACGAATATCCTACACCAGCCAACCGTCCGGCTTACAGCGTGTTAGATAAAACCAAAATCAAAACCACATTTGGAATTACCATTCCGCATTGGTACGAGAGTTTGAAGGTGTGCGTTAAGAAATTGAAGGGGTGATTTTCGCCTTGCGTTTTATCACATTCCACACTCCAAATGCCCCAACGCCTTGTAGCCACGATACTGCCACATAGCCCCAAGCTAAGCCTTCCATAGTGGTGGCACAGTAAAAAACGGCTACAAGGGCGGCAAATGCCACACCTAATAAAATAGTGTTGAACGGAAAAACCGATACGGCATCCACAGGGTTGCGGTAAAGGAGATAGAGCGCTTGTGGCAATATTGCAAGTATCATTATTTGCGTAAGATGCTCGGCTGCAAGGTATTCATCGGTGAAAAGCAATTTTATCATAAAACCGGTAAGAAAATAAAATGTAGCCATCACCGCCAATGCGCTAAGTATGTACATTACAGTAAAATAGTTGACCTTGCGAACTGCATCGTCAATTCTTCCCTTGGCAAGACATTCCGAAACGTAGGGCAGCAATATGTAACCCAAAAACGAGTAAAATGCCGTGCCAAGGGTTATTATTGTAATGCCTACCGAATAATACGAAACCGATTTATAATCAAACTGTTGACTAATATAAATTAGCGGAAACGCCTGAAAAGCAAACAAGAAAAAATCGCCCCAAAGTCGCGGCAAGGCATATTTGGCAACGGTTTTATATTCAGCTTTTATGGCGGCTTTTGAAACGGGTTCGTTGCATTTTAATCCTCCGCGCATGGTTTCGCCCAAGGCAAATATGAGAGTGAGGATGCCTGTTATAATTGTCCACCAAACAAAAATGCTGAGAGTGTTGATGCCCGGAATTATTAGTGCAGATATTGGCAAAAGCAATTGTATCAGCACGTTAGAAATCGAAAAGCGTTTAAAATCGTTTTTGCCTCTGAAATATACATACACAATGGTAGAAGCCGTGAGCATAGCTGCGTAGGCAAATGCGGTGATGTAGAGTAGGGTATTATCGTTGCCCGTTACCAATGGGTAAAGTTTTGATTTAAAGATTGTTGCAATAAGGCTCACCGCTACTGTGGCTGTAATTACAAAAAGAATTGCAGCCCTTACAAACGCTTTGGCTTGTGGCAAATTGTTTTTGCCGATATAAATAGCAAGATAGCGTGGCATAGCTATACCCGTGCCCGCAAGCATTACAAATGAAATTACTGTAACACTGCGTTTTACAAGGTTGTATTCACCAAAAGTATCCACATCAAGGCGCACACTCAGCACCTTGTTGAGCGCAAATGCCGCCAAAAGAACAAGCACCTGACCGGCAAACGTCCAAATAACGTCGCCGGCCATTTTTGAGCGAAGTCGCTGCTTTACCGTTTTGATAATACCTGCTACCATTGGGAGTGCGAAAATACTAATATTTGCACCAAAACAACAAGTTTTTTGGAAAAAACTTCAAAACCTTCGGAATTATTATTAAATTTGCCCAATTTTAGTTATCTAACCATATTATACTTATAATTAGAGGGTTGGTTGATTTGCGAGTAATAAAATACATATTGCTTATAGTATTGTCGGCTGCATTTTTTAATGTGGAAGCTGAAAATGGCAAAATGGGCAACACGCTCGACAGCCTTCAGCGTGCATTGGCAAATGCAAAGAACGATTCTACCCGTATTGCTGTTTATCGACAGATTCTCAGCTATGTAGGCGATCGCGATTTGGCTGTACGCTATGCCGGCGAACTTTTGGAACTTGGCACACGTATCAACGACACTGTTGCTATGTTGCGTGCCGAGCTGGGCTATGTGTATGCCTATATCAACAACAACGAAACTCGCGAAGCCGAAAAACATTTACAATCGGTGGTTGATCTTGCGGTTAAAAGTCACGATTTACCCACGCTTGCCAAGGCCTATTACCTTTATGCTGCCAATGCCGACGACAACGACGATGTGGCAGGAATGTTGGATTATGGCAACCAGTCGCTTGCTTTGTATCGTCAACTCAACGACACCGCCCGCATAGTGGATATTTACTTGATGTATGCCCAATCGTGTGCCGATGCCAATATGTACAAAACAGCTTACGAGTATCTGGTGCGAGCTATAACCCTCAGTCATATAGCAAAAAACCGTAATTACACCGCCGATGTTTTGGTGTTTTACGCTGCCACTATGATGCAGCAGTTCGACAATGAATACTATCCTGTCGATGTGTGTTTATGCAAGTTTCAAAAAATCATAAAATATTGCAGTGTAGTTTACAAAACTTATCAAAAGTCGAAACTTGAATCATATTACCACCGACAGCTTACCCACTTATGCCATATTACAAAGGCTCAAGCGTTTCTGCGTACTGCTGAAATTCTTAAGTCAAAGGCAATGGCAGATAGTTGTGCTCTATACTTGCAAAAAGCCAACGACATTCTTACCGACAACAAGACACTTCAATACCAAACCGGATTTGTGGAAGCCGGATTGCACTATTACAACGGACGTTACGATAAGGCTGTGAAAGTGCTTCAGCATATGGAAACTATCAAAGTGCCGCATATCACACCTATTGTGAAACTATCGTGTCGTCTTATGGCAATGAGTTACGAAAAATTGGGCAACCAAGCTAAGGCGTTGGAATATCTCGACCTTTCGGCTATGTACGACAAACTTAGCAACCGTATTGTGGCAAGCAAACGTTACGCCGACTTTAAAATCAAACTTTTGTCGCAAGCACAAATCGACCTTATCGAAACCGGCAAAAAACGCGACATTATACAAAAAGATTACGACATCAAACGGCAAAACTATATCACAGTATTTATTGTAATACTTGCTGCGGGAGTTTCGCTGCTCACCGCCATCATCATCAAATCGCTTGCCCGTCGCCGTCGTATCAACAAAGAGTTGCTTTTAAAAAATGCTGAAATCACAAAACTCAACAATAGCATCATTCAGCAGAAAAAAGAGATACAAGAGCGTCGCGACATCATCACTATGCAGTTTGATATGGTGGAGAGTTTCAATGAATCTATTACCACCAACATACGTTACGCCGGCAAAATACAGCGTGCTGCAATACCTATTGAGAGCGAAGTGCGCAAGATATTTTACGATAGTTTTGTGCTTTTCCGCCCGAGAGACATAGTCAGCGGCGATTTTTACACCGTTATGCGCAAGGGTGTTTTTAGTATTTTTGTTGTGGCAGATTGTACGGGTCACGGTGTGCCGGGTGCGTTACTATCGATGTTGGGCATTTCGGCACTCAACGATATTTTGCGTCATTCGCCCGATGATGATAGTTTTTCACCTTCGTTGGTTTTAGACAAGATGAAAGCTTTTATCATTTCTGCTTTTGAAGGCAAAAACGGTCTTGATATTTACGACGGTATTGATATGGCTATATGTGCATTAGATACTCGCAACAATAATCTGCATTTTGCAGCCGCTAATCAGAGTGCGTTTGTTTGGCACAATGGCACTGTTCTCCGTCTCAAAGGCGACAAGATGCCTGTTGGTAAGTATGTAAAAGAACTGCCTTGCTTTACCGAACAAACATATCAGTTAGAAGCCAACGATGAAGTGTTTATGTCAACCGACGGCATACAAGACCAACTCGGCGGACCTGATGGCAAAAAATTTCTGATTCGCAATCTTATTGTAGTATTAGAGAAGGTTGGCAAAATGCCTACGGTGCGTCAAAAGGTAGAGATAGAAACCTCGATAGATATGTGGCGAGGCAAAATACCACAAATCGACGACATAACTGTAGTAGGATTTAGAGTTTGATTATGAGATACTTGTTTAACATATTGATACTTACGTTGGTTCTCTCAATCTCGGCTTCGGCTCAGATTGGGGCGGGCAAGTCGAGTTTTGACGCCAACTATCAGAAGGCGTTTCGCGACTATTACAGCGGACAGTTTGATAGTGCCTATATCCGTACTCAGATGATGATTGAAGATGCTAAAAGCAAAAATGACCTAAGGTACTTGGCTGCATCGTACACATTTGCCACACTGTTTAGCGACCACAAGGGACATGTGGCTGATGATCTCGACAATCTTTACAAGGCTCTCAACATCTACAAAGACCTTGGCGATTCGGTGCGCATTTCGGCTGTGTACCGATACATTGGCGAGGCGTTGGGCGATATGCAGATGTATCAGAATGCATATGAATTTTTTTACCGAGCCATCAAAATTGCCGGCGACTGCGATAATGTTTACGAAGAGTCGCGCGGATACAATTCTCTGTTTGGGTATAATATGGTGGATTTGGAAACTGAGGAGGATACTTCTGAAATTAATCGACAACTGCGCAATATTATCAGCAAGATGGAATATTTTAGTCAAGTAGTTGCAGCCGATACAATTGAGTATCTCCACCGTCAGAATGTGGCACGTATATATATCAACATTGCCTCGGCTTATATTCTCAAAGCACGTTACGATAATAATCTTGCATTTGCCGATAGTGCTCAGAAATATATCGATAAAGTACGTAAGGCAATGGGCTTTCAGCGGGTAACGCTTATGAGGTCTTATATCATGGAATCGTCGGTGCTCCTTGCCAAAAACAAACCCGTAGATGCCTTGTTCCGACTGAAAGAGATAGAAAAACTATCCACAAATATGCCTCTTACCAACACCGATTTTGCCAAATTGTATCAAAATTTGAGCGTTGCCTCGCAGATGCTTGGCAAACTATCAGAAGCTATTGATTATAAAGAAAAGGCGCTTGAATATCAAAGCATGACAGTTAACGAGTACAATATTTCGGTGGGATTTGAGTATCAGGCTAAACTAATGGCCGACAACGAGATAAGTGCTCACCAACACGATAAGGAATTGGTAGAATTTGCCAACAACGAAAAATTGCGCAACGTTAGGTTTATCAGTTATTGGGCGTTGGGGATATTGATTGTATTGGTGTCGGCTCTTTCGGTTTTGATATTGGTACTTCGACGCAACAAGAATGCTACCAGAAAGTTGAGTATTCTTTTTAGCAAACTTGAAAAACACAACCGCAAACTTATTGACCAGCAAAACGAGCTTACCGAGCAAAACAACCTTATTCAAAAGCAACGCGATACCGTTGACAAAATCAACAATGAGATTATGTCGAGTATCACCTACGCCAAGCGTATTCAGAAGGCTGCATATTCGCAAGACAACGATATTGTGCCGTTGTTTAAAGAATCGTTTCGTTTGATACGTTCCGTTTCTTTGGTTACAGGTAGTTTTCACCTTACACACGAATACAAAAACGTAAAAGTACTTGTGGCAGCCACTTGTTCGCGCAATGGTGTTCCCGGAAGTTTCTTTGCCATGCTCGGATTGTCAACGCTTAGAGAGGTGCTAGTGAAATACCGTCCTGAAGGCGAATTTTCTCCGTCAGAGATACTCTCCAATACCGATTCCAATCTTCGTCAGCTGCTTAGCAACACCAGATTCGACGGAATTGAGGAAACCATTGATATTTCCATTTTGGCTTTCGATGCCGATAATCGTACGCTCTATTATTCAGGAGCCAACCAGAGTGTTTATATTTGCCATAAATCTGATATTAAGTGTCTTACCGGTAGTGCATACAGCCTTGGCGACCCGCTCAATACTGAGTTTGTTACCAAAAATGAGACAATTGACTCCGGCGATATGGTGTATGTTTTCAACAATGGAGTAGAGCATCAGAACAACCCCGATGATATGCCTTTTAGCTCCGACCTTGTAAAACAGATGATTAAACGCGTATCTCCTCTGCCATGCGACCAACAGAAAGACGAAATTGACCATACCATAGAGAAGTGGCTTGGTACCAATAATCAAACCGGCGATATAGCAATTATCGGTATCAGATGTGACTTTTGGTAAGATTTTTGCATTATTTTTAAACAAAATTAATAGTATGCCAAACATTATATATATATCAATAATCTCTGCTCTATTGCTCGTGTTAGGGCTGTGGATGATTTCCAAAGCAAAAAAATACAAAAGCACCACGGTGGAATTGAAAGCCGACATTGACCGTCAGCAATCGCAAATCAACGAATTGCAAAACGTTAGTGCTCAGAAACAAACCGAAATCAACGGTATTGTTGAGGCATACGATTCAGCCTCCAAAGATCTTAAAGCCAGCATTCACTATGCCGAGCGTATTCAAAGGGCTGTTATTCCACAAACATCAGAGTTTAAAAACTTGTTTCCAAATAGTTTTATTTATTTCAGTCCTCGCGATATTGTCAGCGGCGATTTTTACACTTGTGCCTCGTCGCCTGAATATAGAATTGCGATAGTGGCTGATTGCACCGGACACGGAGTGCCGGGAGGATTCCTTTCGATGCTTGGAATGTCGGCGCTCAAAGACTTGCTGTCGAAACAGAAAATTTCCAAAGGGTTTGATCCGGCAGATATTCTTAACTCGCTACGTCAGTTTGTGTTAACATCACTTGCCGAGGAGTCGGAAGACGACGCTGCCACTGTAAGCGACGGAATGGACATTTCGCTATGCGCTTTCAACAATGATTTTACACAGATACGCTACGCTACAGCCAATCACACTATATATTTATGTCGCAACGGTGAAATCGAAAAACTCAAGGGCAACCGAATGCCCATTGGACGTCACCCGAAACAAGATGTGCCGTTTGAGTCGTTTACATTTGATTTGATGAAAGGCGACACAGTGTACCTTTGCAGCGATGGTATTCAAGATCAGTTTGGTAGCGACAACGATATTAAATTTACTACCAAGCGATTGGCTGCTATGCTCTTGGAACATAGCCAAGAACCGCTCGAACAGCAGAAAGCCAGCATTGCCACCATAGTAGACGACTGGAAAAAAGGTCGCGACCAGTTTGACGACCAAACATTAATCGGAATAAGAATTTAACACCTATGAGTATAACTTCCTCCATCATTGTAATATTGATTGTATGTGTTGCTTTTTTAGCTACACTATTAGTAATAGTAGGTTTATTGTTGCTGTTTAAAAACAAGCAACAAGTATCGCAACTAAAATCTATCTACGATGCCAACGAAAATACAATCAATCAGTGGAAAACCACCATTGCCCAACAGGAAAACACCATCAATATCCAAACGGCTCATTTTCAGAAGGCTCAGCACGAAAATACTTCGGGCATTCGTTACGCCAAAAGGATACAAAAGGCTGCTTTTTCGCAAAACAAGGAAATTAGCGGCATTTTCAACGAGTTTTTCATCTTTTCAAAGCCTCACAGCATAGTTTCAGGTGATTTTTACAAAGCTGTTGAAATTGAACATTATAAGATATTTGCACTTGCCGATTGTTCGGGACACGGAGTTCCCGGCGGATTTCTTACAATGTTGGGACTTTCGGCGTTTAAGGAGTCGCTGCAGCGCCATTTTTACGACGATAATATCGACCTTGCTGCCATTCTCGACGAGATGCGCGAATTTGTAAAATCATCGCTCCGCAGCACCGACGACAGCATAGCCACTATCAACGATGGTATGAACCTAACTGTTTGTGCATTCGACATCAAGGGCGGCGGAGTTCGCTTTGCCGGTGCCAATCAGAATGTTTACGTATATTCCGACGGACAACTTACCACCTACAACGGCGATCGTATGCCTATTGGTTGGTCGTTTAAAGGCGAAAGTCCGTTTACAGAAACATATATTCCTGTGCACAAGGGCGATATGCTCTATCTCACTACCGATAGTCTTCAAAACCAGTTTGGCGGTCCTGAAAACACCAAGTTCTCAACCAAGCGTCTCGTGTCGATGTTTGAGCAGCTTGGCACACAGTCGATCGAACAGCAGCAAGCCACAGTTGCCGACATTGTTAACAACTGGGTAGAGGGTTACGAGCAGGTTGACGACCTTACTGTAGCAGGTGTGAGAATTTAATTGCTGAATTTGTTAGAGATGGTTAATATGTTACGAATAATGTATTCGTGACAACATTCTTATGCCCGTCAAAGTCATATCATCCACTTGAATTGTGTTGTGCATCCATTCGCGGATGGTGTTTTCAAAATTTTCTTTTTGTTGAGTGCACGGCAGCGTTGCATTTTCGGTAAAGAATTGCAACAGACGTTTGGTCATAAATTTAGTGCCCGACAGTCCGCCCATTTGACCTTGAATGCCGTCGGTCATCATGTAAAGCATATCGCCGGGGTTGAGTGTGTCGGTAATTGTGGTAAAAGGTCCGTCTTCTTTGATATGTCGTCCAATTGGCATTCGGTCGCCTTTGAGACGTCTAATATTGCCTTGACTCCAAACAAATGCGCTGTGATATGCGCCTGCAAATCGTATTTCGCGGGTGGCAAAGTTGATAGCGCATATCGACATATCCATTCCGTCGGCGGTGGAGAATGATTCATCGCCGGTTTCATCGATGTCGCTGTCGTCGGTAAATGCGTCTTTTATAAACTCTCTCATACTATCGAGCACACGTCCGGGCATTACATCATTGTTTTGTCGTGCCAAAATTTCTGAAATTGCCGAAATGCCAAACATCGATAAGAAACCGCCCGGCACACCGTGACCTGTGCAGTCGGCTATTACCATCACATTAAAATCACCACATCGTGTTACGTAGTAAAAGTCGCCGCTTACAATATCCTTGGGCATAAAACACAAGAAACTATCAGGGAAAAGTGCCATCACATCATCGTTGTCGGGGAGTGCCATTCGCTGAATGTGTTGAGCATATCGTATACTTTGAAGTATCAGCGAGTTGTATTGTTCCACCTTCTCTTTTTGGGCGGTAATAACCGATTGCTGCTGAATAATCTCCTCTTGCTTTTGCATAAGAGTCTGATTTTTAACTTCGAGCAGATGGTTCATTGTTTTTTTGCGCTTGCTGTATATCAAGACTATTATCACCAGCACAAAACAGATACACAGAGCGGTAATCACACCTTGCAGTTTATGTTTTTTGTCGGTGATATCAGATTCGTAAATAGCTTGTTGTTCTTCTTTTTCGGCATCGGCTTTTTTGCGTATTTCGTCAAAACTTCGTTGTATGTGTGCTTCGGCTATGTGACCGAGTTCGATGGCGTGTCGCGAGTCGTAGGCAAGCATTGTAAGGCTGTCGGTCCATTGCTGTACCTTGTCGTTTTTTTTTAGTTTTGAATAAATATCGATTAAAAGTTTGCAGTATGATATTCTCTGAGTGCGGTTCATCAGTTTGTCTTTGTTGATTTTTTCGGCGGTGGTTTGCGCCTTTTTAAAATCTCCTTGATAATAGTTGATTTGAGCCGCATACAAGGTGGTCATTGGAATATAAATCGAGTCGCCAATTCTGTGAATCCAATGGTTGAAAAGATCAAGATATTTTTTAGCACTGTCAACGTTTTGGCTGCGAACATTGGCTTGATGAATATATATTTCGGCTTTTACGCAGTAGGTATGGTTTAGCGACAATTGGCACTCGTAACTATCGCATCGTGTGCGTTCAATCACATTTTGAGCCGAGTCGCAATATGCAATTGCCAAAGTGCTGATGCTGTCGCGCTCTATTGCTTGTTTGGTTTCTGCCATACGGTCGTACATCATTGCTTTTGAGGCGTATACAATAACCAATTGTTCGGGTCGTTTGATGGTGCGACATAGTTCAAGTGCGGCATTGCTGTATTGCACAGCCATTCCAAAAAGTTTTGCCTTGGCGCATATCTGGCATAGTTGTTTGTATGTAGACAATATCACCAGAGTATCACCTAGTGAGATAGATAGGTCGAGAGCTTGATTGTATTTTTGGAGAGCGCCTTGAAGGTCGTTCATTTCTTCAAGCACAGCGCCGGCGTTGATTAACATTTTGCTCGGCAAAAGTGATTTTTTTTGATCTTTGCATAGTTCGTAGGCTTCGTTGTATAGGCTCAAAGCTTTTTCAAGGTCGCATTGGTTGCCGGCCACAAATGCGTGATAAGCCATAGCACGGGCAATTATTTCAGCATCACCTTCGGCGTATTCTATTGCAAGGTCGGAATATTTGGTTATAGTATCGAATCTTTCGGCATATTTGGCAATGTCGCAA
Organism: Bacteroidales bacterium; assembly: GCA_017962175.1. Classification (GTDB taxonomy): domain Bacteria; phylum Bacteroidota; class Bacteroidia; order Bacteroidales; family UBA3824; genus UBA3824. Next base: position 21,874 of record JAGCVU010000145.1, read on the forward strand.
TAAATCAAAGCCTTAGAACGATTGTCGGTTTGTTGGGGTATCAAATTTAGCAGACTGTCGTGCACGTTTTGGGCAAATGAAAGGTTGATTGCCAAAAACAATGTTGCGAGTGTATATATGATGCAATTACTTATTCTCTTCATTCTGCTATTTGGTAAAGAAATCAATAATATATCCCCAAAGCATCTTTACATAGTATACCGAGATGCATATCAACGCTATCAAAATAACTATCATAATGCCGAAATACACCGATTTGCGTTTTACTTCGCCCATCACTTTGGGGTCTTGTGCTGCAAAACCTTCCACAAGTTTGCAGTTTTTCTTGAATCCGCGGTGTAGAAAATCAAAAAAGTCGCCCGCTACAGGCACTGTTCCCCAAAGGCAGTCCATCAACACATTATATATAATAGCGAGTGTAAGCGAGAGCGATTTGAGCTTGAAAACAGATGTAACTATATAAGGTACAGTTAATATTGTAGTAACCCAGTCGCCGAGTCCGGGAGCCACAAGTCCGAGTATTGGATCAAGATGAAGGTCGTCCATCAGTTTTCTAATGGTAGACAGAGTGGCAAACGAAAACTTGTTTGGTTGCTGTACGGGTGTCTCGATATTATCTGTTTGCTCCATATAGTTTAAATTTTAGGATATAAAGATACTGCAAATTTCAATGCGTAGGGCATATTAACTTCATATTTAAAGTATATTTAATATGTAACGGTTAATACGTAAGGCGGTTGTTTTGTGTTGTCGAAATTTTTTGTATTTTTGCCAAAATTATTTGTTGAGAGATGAATTTCAAACTTGTTTCGCAATTCAAGCCCACAGGCGACCAGCCGGAGGCTATCAGACAACTGACCGAAGGTGTTGAACGCAACGACCAGTATCAAATATTAAAAGGTGTTACTGGTTCGGGCAAAACTTTTACTGTAGCCAACGTAATAGCTAATCTTAACCGTCCGGTGCTTGTGCTTAGTCATAATAAGACACTTGCCGCACAGTTGTATGGCGAGTTTAAGACTTTTTTCCCTGAAAATGCGGTGGAATATTTCGTGTCGTACTACGACTATTATCAGCCCGAGGCGTTTATTCCCACCACCAACACCTATATCGAAAAAGACCTCTCAATCAACGACGATATCGAAAAACTACGTCTGAGTGCCACCACAGCTTTGCTTTCAGGACGTAGAGACATCATAATTGTTAGTTCGGTGTCGTGCCTTTATGGTATTGGCAATCCTGAGGACTTTCATTCCAACATTTTGCATATTAAAGCCGGCGACCATATTGAGCGCAACGATTTTTTGCGTCGTCTTGCCGACAGCTTATATTCACGAAACCAAGTGGAGTTTAAAAACGGTACTTTCCGTGTCAACGGCGACACTGTTGACGTGTATGTGGCTTACGACGATTTTGCTTTCCGTTTTATTTTTTGGGACGATGAAATTGATGAAATATTCACTTTTGACCCCACTACCAGACAAACTATTGAAAAAATCGACTCGGCTATAATCTATCCCGCTAATATTTTTATGACCTCGAAAGAACGTCTTTTTGAGGCAATGAAAAACATCCGTATCGACCTCGGATTGCAGATACAGCAACTTCAAGACGCCGGCAAATCATTAGAAGCCAAACGTTTGGAAGATCGTGTAAACAACGACCTTGAAATGATGCAAGAACTTGGACATTGCTCCGGCATCGAAAACTATTCCAGATATTTTGACGGTCGCAAACCCGGCACTCGTCCGTTCTGCCTTTTAGACTATTTCCCCGACGATTTTATTACTGTAATAGATGAGAGTCACGTTACTCTCGGACAGATACACGCTATGTTTGGCGGCGACCGTTCGCGCAAGGTCAATCTTGTGGAATACGGATTTCGTTTGCCCGCCGCGTTAGACAATCGTCCGTTGAAATTTTCTGAGTTTGAACAACTTACACATCAAACAATATATTTGAGTGCAACACCTGCCGAATACGAATTAGAAAAATGTGGAGGCGTAATTGTGGAACAGATGATTCGTCCCACAGGATTGTTGGATCCGCCTATCGACGTGCGTAAGTCTGATAATCAGATAGATGACCTTATCAACGAAATTCAGCAAGTAGTAAAACGCGATGAACGTGTATTGGTAACCACTCTTACCAAGCGTACAGCCGAGGAACTCACCAAATATTTAACCAAAATGGGCGTTCGTGCAGCCTATATTCATAGCGAAGTAGACACATTGGAACGAATCGAGATTATGGACGGACTTCGCAAAGGAATGTTTGATGTGCTTGTGGGCGTAAACCTCTTGCGCGAGGGTCTTGACTTGCCCGAAGTTTCGCTTGTGGCTATTTTGGATGCCGACAAAGAAGGCTTTTTACGTTCTGCCCGCTCGCTAACACAGACAGCAGGACGTGCCGCCCGAAACGTAAACGGCAAGGTGATAATGTATGCCGACATCATCACCGACTCTATGCGTGCCACCATCGACGAAACCAACCGTCACCGCACCATTCAGATGCAGTACAACACCGACCACAATATTACGCCAACTCAGATCAAGAAAGGCGACACTTTGCGTTTCCCCACACGCGAAAGCTCCGAAACGCAGATTATCACCACTCATGCCGCCGCTGCCGAACCTACAAAACAGTTTATGTCGAAAAAAGAAATCGAACGCGAAATTCAATCTGTTAAGTCGGAAATGGAGCGAGCCGCCAAGAAACTCGACTTTGTTAACGCCGCAAAATTCCGCGATCGGATGTTCGAATTGCAGGCTATGCTCTAAAAAATTAAAAAAATTGCAATATTTTTAATAAAATGCTTACTAATTGTCGATTAATTTTTACTTTTGCGATGCAAAGGAAATTTAAGCGTACTAAACAATAGCAAAAAATGTCAAGAAGGAAAAACTCTGCATATCAATCACCTTTTGAAATTGTAAAAGATACACTCACAAGCGACCGTGCCAAACTTATTTGGTTTCTGCTTTTTGTGCTGTTGGCGGTAGTGGAGCTGATAGGCTTTTTATCGTATCTCGGCACTTGGAAAGAAGATCAAAGTAAGTTTGAAATTGGTTGGTTGAAATTTTTGTTTGACTCAGAAATTGAGGTTGCCAACTGGTCGCACAAGCTTGGAGCTTTGATTGCGCATATCTTTATTCACAATCTATTCGGACTTCCCTCGTTTGTTTTTGTGCCCTTGACACTGCTTGTGGGCTGCAAAATTGTTGACATCGAACCTGTTCCGCTGCGTACCACTGCCAAGTGGGCGTTGCTGATAATGTTTTGGCTGTCAATTACTTTGGGATTCTTTTTTGGCGATTTTTCGTTCTATTACGGAGGTTTGGTGGGCTACGAGTCTGCCTATTGGTTAGAATCTGTGTTTGGCAAGGTAGGCACGATACTACTTTTGATTATCACCGCGGTGATACTTTTTGTTTTTGCCAAAGACAGTGCTATGGAGTGGATTAAGATTTTCTTTGATGATTTTTCAAAACGTCGCAACTTCAAACACGCCGTACAAACAGCACGTCAGTATACCAGCACATCACAACAAGACATTATAGATCAAGTTCGCGCCAAAAACGCAGGTCAGTATGTGCCTCCACAGCGCGACACCGATTACGACTATATCGACGAAGACGAGGAAGAAAACCAACTCAATGCACCTGTCAACCGTATGCCGGAGCAGCCGCAGAGCGTTTCGCCGTTTAGTTTTATCAAGGAGAAACTTTTTAAAAATAAGGATTATAAAGGTCAGGAGCAGAAACTAGAATTCGACGAAAAAGTTAAGGAAACTACTGAAAACGAACATTTTATACTCGACGACAACGGTCAAAAAATTCAATCTACCGACAATATAGGTTTTGAAGTGGACGACACCACCAAGCACGAGGAAGAAACCGAGATGGAAATCGACCGTTCGGACGAATCTGACGAAGTGGACGTTGCTGCAGCCAATGTGGCTCCCGACGGCACTATGCTCGAAGTGGAAACCAATCACGACATCACTGTTGACGATGTTAACCAGTTGCCACCTTACGACCCCACAATGGATTTGCAAAACTACAAACTTCCGTCGATCGACCTTCTTGAAGATTACAAGTCGGAGGGCAACGCTGTTGACAATTCAGAACTTTTGGAAAACAAAATCAAGATTGTGGAGGCTCTCAAAAACTTCAAAATCAAGATCGACAAGATTAAAGCCACCATCGGACCTACAGTTACACTTTACGAAATTGTGCCCGCAGCCGGCGTGCGTATCTCAAAAATCAAAAATCTTGAAGACGATATTCAATTGAGCCTCAAAGCTTTAGGTATACGTATTATTGCTCCTATGCCCGGACGTGGCACTGTGGGTATCGAAGTACCAAACAAGAATCCCGAAATAGTTTCAATGCGTTCGCTCATTGTGTCTACCAAATTTCAGGAGAGCAAATACGAACTGCCAATTGCACTCGGCAAAGACATCAGCAACCAGTCGTATGTGATGGACCTTACCAAATGTCCTCACTTGCTTGTTGCAGGTGCTACCGGTCAAGGTAAGTCTGTCGGCTTAAACACAATCGTTACCTCGATACTCTACCGCAAGCATCCTGCTCAAGTAAAATTCGTTTTGGTTGACCCCAAAAAAGTGGAGCTTACACTTTATAATAATATAGAGAAACATTTTCTTGCAAAACTTCCCGACAGCGAGGATGCCATCATCACCGACGTGGACAAGGTAAAAGAAACCCTCAACTCGCTCACCGTGGAGATGACCAATCGCTACGACCTTCTCAAAGAGGCAGGCGTGCGCAATATCAAAGAGTACAACCAAAAATTTGTTGCCCGTCATCTCAACCCCGAAAAAGGTCATAAGTATCTGCCTTACATAGTGTTGATTATCGACGAGTTTGCCGACCTTATTATGACCGCCGGCAAAGAAATCGAAAAACCTATTGCCCGTATAGCTCAGCTTGCACGTGCTATCGGTATTCATATGATTGTGGCCACCCAGCGACCCACCACCAACATCATCACCGGTCTTATCAAGGCCAACTTCCCCACACGTATAGCGTTTAAGGTGTCGTCAATGATGGACTCGCGTACAATTCTCGACTGCTCGGGTGCCAACCACCTTATCGGACGAGGCGATATGCTTATCTCAAACGGTAGCGACCTTACTCGTTTGCAGTGTGCCTTTATTGATACTCCCGAACTTGAGCGCATTACCAAATTTATTGGCGACCAACAGGGATATCCCCACACATTTGAACTACCCGAACCCGACATTGAACCGTCTGAAGGCGGCGAGGCAGTTGACCTTACCAAACGCGACCCGTTGTTTGAAGAGGCTGCACGACTGATAGTTATAAGTCAGCAAGGCAGCACATCATTGTTGCAACGCAAGATGGAAATTGGTTACAACCGCGCAGGACGTATTATGGATCAATTAGAGGCTGCAGGCATTGTAGGACCAAACGAAGGAAGCAAGGCTCGTAGCGTAAATTACACCAGCGAATACGACTTAATGCAATTTCTCAACCGTCTTTACGAAGAAAATCAATAGACCGCTGTGTTTAAAAATTATTAAAATTGCACAACGTCGAAAACAAAAACACCGCAACTGCGTTTATTCCACTGAAAAACAGACACGATATTTATCAACTAATAAACTTAATGACGATGAAAATTACCAAATTTTTAGCAGCAGCAATGCTCATAACTGCAACATCTACCGCACTTTACGCTCAGGACGAAACTCACGATCCCGCAGCCAAAAAAGTACTCGACAAAGTGTTGTCTACCACCAAAAGCTACGAAACACTCCGTGCCTCGTTCAATTGGGCAATGGAAAACAAAGCCGAAAAAACAAGAGACACCAAAAAAGGATTCATGTTTATAAAAGGCGACAAATACAAACTAATACTCCAAGGTACCGAAATCTTTACCGATGGCAACACCCTTTGGTCGTACTCAAAAGACATCAACGAAATCACCATCAACGAAGTAGAAGAAGATGCCGAATCTATTGTAAGCAACCCCACCAAAATATTTGAACTCTACAAAAGCGGATTTAAATATCGTTTAAAAGGAGAACAGTCAGTTACCGAAAAAGCCATCGTTAACGGCAAAGAAACCGACACCAAAAGAACATGCTATATCATCGACCTATATCCCGAAAAACCGGCAACGGTAGAGTATCACACAATACAACTTGCAGTAGATAAAGCCACTACACAAATTGTATCAATCGACATAATGTTTAAAAACGGTACCGACCAAATAATTGTAATTACCGAATACAAGCCCAACACACCAATGCCCGACAGCCTTTTCAAATTCGACGCCTCTAAATATCCCGGCGTAGAAGTTAACGATATGAGATAATGGTACGGTTGTAACTGTTTGTATTTTAAGTGATTATAAAGCAAAAACGGCAATATTGTTCTGACAACCAAACATTAAGCGAAAAAAAAAAGTAAAAAAACTTGAAAAAAATACTCCTTAAACTTTGGTTTTAATAATAAATGCCCTATATTTGCACCCACAAAAACTAATGTAATATATTGAAAATTAAATATTTTTAAGCAATGACAAAAGCAGACATCGTAAACGACATTTCCAAAAGCACAGGAATTGAAAAAGTAACTGTACAGAAAGCAGTAGAAGCTTTCATGGATACTATCAAAGCATCGTTAGTGGAGAACAAAAACGTATATCTCCGCGGATTCGGCAGCTTCGTTATCAAAACAAGAGCTCAGAAAACTGCCCGTAACATCTCGAAGAACACCACTATCGTAATTCCCGAGCACAACATTCCCGCATTCAAACCTTCTAAACTCTTCGTAAGCGAAGTTAAAGGCGGCAAATAATTGTGTTTCAAATAGTTTATTTATTTCTTTAACATTTTAAAACAACACAACTATGCCAAGCGGAAAGAAAAGAAAACGTCATAAAATGGCAACCCACAAACGTAAAAAACGTTTGCGCAAAGACAGACACAAGAAAAAATAGTGTGTCGGTGGCAACTAAAAAATCAAAAAGAGGCTTTTACGCCGCTTTTTGATTTTTTATATTTACTAACTCCCCGCGTTGCGTAATACACGCGGTAAACTTTCTGAAAGTGAACAACGATTTAGTCATTAATGCTACTGAGTCGGAAATTGTAATTGCCTTGTTGGAAGACAGGCAGTTAGTGGAAATACACAAGGAGAAGAGAAATAAGCATTTTTCGGTTGGCGACATATATCTTGGCAAAGTAAAAAAGATTATGCCGGGATTAAACGCCGCCTTTGTAGACGTGGGATACGAAAAAGACGCTTTCCTACACTATCAAGACCTCGGTCCGCAGTTCTCTACTTTACATAAGTATGTTCAAACTGCAATGGACAATCCGAAAAATTGTCGTCCTCTCCAGTACATCAATCTCCAGCCCGAGATTAACAAAAAGGGCAAAATAACCGAACAAATAGCGTCGGGACAACGCGTGCTTGTACAAATAAGCAAAGAGCCCATTTCTACCAAGGGACCAAGGCTCACTTCTGAAATTTCTATGGCAGGACGAAACCTCGTTTTGCTTCCGTTCTCCGATAAAGTCTCTATTTCTCAGAAAATTAAGGGAAAAGAAGAACGCGAACGTTTAAGACAATTAATTCTTGCCATTAAACCAAAAAATTTTGGAATCATTGTACGCACCGAAGCAAAAAACCGTCGTGTGGCGGTGCTCGATGCTGAAATTAAATCGCTCGTTGAAAAATGGGAAACGGCAGTATCGGTTTTGGGTTCGAATGTAATGCCGCCCAAACTGATTGCCGGTGAAATGGATGCCACAAGCGCCATTCTGCGCGACTCGCTTAGCAATTCGTTTAACAGCGTAATTACCAACGACCCGGCTATCTATCATGAGGCTAAAAACTTTGTTGGGAGCATAGCTCCGGAACAAGAAAAAATTGTAAAACTCGACACCGACAAAATATCGCTTTTTGACCGTTATTTTAATATCGAAAAGCAGATTAAACTGCTGTTTGGCAGAACAGTAACTTTTAAAAACGGGGCGTACCTGATAATGGAGCACACCGAGGCTCTGTTTGTTATAGACGTTAACAGTGGCAACCGAGGCAACAACGCCGATCAAGAAACCAACGCCCTCGAAGTTAACCTTGCCGCAGCCGACGAGATTGCTCGCCAACTACGTTTGCGCGATATTGGAGGCATTATTGTGGTTGATTTCATTGATATGCATCTCAACCAAAACAAAAAAGCCCTCCACGACAAAATGAAAGAGGCTATGGCCTCCGACAGAACCAAGCACAATATTCTGCCAC
>JAGCVU010000146.1 GCA_017962175.1 Bacteroidales bacterium
GCTTGGAATCTATTAGAAACCAATGCTGAAGTACTATACAAAAAACTTCAAGAAAAAAAACTAATGGATACTTTTAACATTAACACTATTCATGGATTCGAACAGCAATTATTAGACAATATAAGTGGCAAATTACACACTTGGTTTATAAAATGGCACGCGACAGTGGTACTAAACAGAGGTTATTGCTTATATCCAAAACTTTCTATGGTACAAAATATTGGATTCGACAATACTGGCGAACATTGTGGTTCAACCAATATATTTAATAATCACAAATTAGCAACAAATATTAACGTTAAAAAAAGGGATTTAGAATATAACCAAGAAGCAATTGATGCACTCAAAAATTTTAATATACCTATTACACAAAAGACAAATTTCATTAAAAGGCTAATAAAAAAAATAGTTTTAACTAGCATCCCTGATTTAAGCGACTTGCTTTATGCAGATAATAACATAAACATTAGGAATAAAGCACAGTTGTTAAATACAGCTGATGTACAATTTATTTCAAAACAATCTATTAACAATAAAATCGGAGAACCAGTTAAATTATACACACCATATCATATCAACAACACCACAATAGGTAATTACACATATATTGCCCAAAATTCATACATATCGTTTACAACAATAGGCAAGTTTTGTTCTATTGGTCCAAATTTATTATGTGGTTGGGGTGTTCATCCAACCAACGGAATAAGTACATCACCTTTTTTTTACTCCACAATGAAACAAAATGGAGAAACATTATCCCAAACCAATAAAATTAAAGAACGTAAACCAATAATAATAGGCAACGATGTATTTATCGGAGCCAATGTAACAATTCTTGATGGCGTAACAATTGGTGATGGAGCAATTATCGGAGCAGGAGCAGTTGTCAGCAAAGACATAGAACCTTATGCTATCGCTGTAGGCTCTCCAATTAGAATTATTCGAAAAAGATTCGATGATGATACAATCAGAAATCTAATAAAAATACAGTGGTGGAATTTTGGTCAGGAGGATTTAAACGATGTTGAAAAGATGTTTTTTGAAGTAGACAAATTCGTAACCAAATACAATAATAAAGAATAACTAATCTCTGGAATTAACCCAATGCCCGCTTTCACCATCATCACCGTCTGTCTTAACATCGCCTCCACCATCAGGCGCACATGTGAGAGCATTGTAAACCAAACCTTTCAAGACTTTCAATGGATAGTGGTAGACGGTGCATCAACCGATGGCACTCTCGACATCCTTAAGGAATACTCCTCAAGAATCGACATTCTCATCTCCGAGCCCGACAAAGGCATCTACAATGCTATGAATAAAGGCATTAAACTCGCTACAGGTGAGTATATCAACTTTATGAACGGAGGCGATGAGTTTTTCAACAATGAAGTATTACAAAAGGTAGTTGATGCAAAACCAACGGCAGATGTTATTTACGGTGATGAATATAAGGTTAAAGGCGAAAAAAAGTATCTGTTTAAAAATTGGGAATCAGTAACTCCCGAATTACTATATCAAAGATACGGAATAGCACATCAGTCTTCGTTTACCAAAACGATTGTTTTAAAAAAATACGGTTTTAATGAAAATTATAAAATATCAGCCGATTACGATTTTTTTCTCAAAATTTGCAAAAAAAGATATTCATTTTGCAAAATACCCATCACAGTCAATATCTTTTACGAAGATGGGATAAGTATTAATCAACAACAGTTAACCGAACAAGAATATTTGAAAATCAAGAAAAACAATTTTAAAACAATACACTTTCTTAACGAACACCCTTCCATTGCTTCTACAGTTGAGTTTATAAGAAACTCTCTCAAACATCCCCGTTTTTTTGCAGGATGGATCAAAGGGAAGTTAAAAGTCTAATAAAATGAACACAATAAAAGTCTACCTATTAGATGAAATGTCGAATACCCCTTTCACATTCGAGAAAGGCATACAATATCTGAATAAAAACGGCATATTCATTACTCAAAATGAAAAAGAAGCAAATTGGTATGTAACACGTTTTTTCCCTTTTAAATCAAAAACAGATATGCTATTTTGGCGGATACGACATCGGTATATACCCATATTAGTATGGACAGACGAACCAAGATTCTGCACAATAACTCAAAACTATTTCAAACCCCAAATATATGTACCATCGGTTCATATTATGAATTGTTACACCAACGACATATATATCAACCCTTTTTGCATATTCGGATACTGGGCTATTTCAAATAAATTAAACTATGCAACAAATGAGACTATAGCCCATAAAAAAAGTAAATTAGTGTGTTCTTTGGGAAGTTACCGAAAAGAACCACTGTTTATAAACGGAAACAATATTGATCTATCAGAATACAGACAAAATCTATCAATTGACGGCTACAATAAAGGTATTGTAGATATTTGTGGACCTAATTGGCCAAACAATATTATTATAACGCAAGACACACGAAAAGACAAAGATTGGCACAAACAGAAACTTAATTTTATCAAAGATTACAAATTCAATATTGCCATAGAAAACACACTAATCAAATATTATATTTCTGAAAAAATATGGGATCCAATAACTGTTGGTGTTTTACCAATTTATTATGGAAACCAATGGATTTATGAATTGTTTAAAAAAGATAGTTTCATAGATACAAACAACTATCATAATTTCAAGGACTTATTCGAACACATTACAACAATGACAGATGAAGAATATTTAAATAGACTTAATTTATGTATAGAAACATATAACAAAGCATTTGATTCAATTGATTTTTATCAACAATACTATTTAATGATAGATAATATTATTAAAAAGTTAAAAACTGCCAAATAACAATGTCTGTATATTTTTGCACATTCGCCGACCTAAATTTATTAACATCACTTAAACGAATAGGCAAACAAGCGAAAGAACTAGGGATCTTTGACAAGATATTTTTGTATAGCGAAAATAATCTACCGAAATATGCTCTTAAAAGATGCCAATCAATAATTAAAGCGACAAATTCTCGTAAAGGATTCGGATATTATAGTTGGAAACCGGCAGTTATACTCGATGCAATGCAAAAAATCGACTACCAAGACATACTCATCTACACAGATGCCGGAAGTCATTTAAACAAAAACGGCAAAACAAAGTTAATGAAATATATATCCGACACTGAGGCAAACGACATTTTGATAACCCAACTTAATTCAGAACTATGTGATCTTAAATATACCAAAAACGACACTATCGACCTATTCAGGCAACGGCTACCTACTACTGCTATTTTAAACACAGGACAAATTCAAGGTGGTAACATATTCCTCATAAAAAACGACTATACGCTCTCATTAATGGAGCAATTTAACGAATTAATGTCAGAAAAAAATGTACATTATTTTGATGACAGCCCATCATATACACCTAATTATCAAGATTTTGTAACAAATAGGCACGATCAAAGCATTTTTTCATTACTTCTAAAATGCAATCACTACGGAGTAATCAACGGAGAGTTTTATGCCAAAGATGAGACAGGCTGGCAAATTCTTAAACAAACCGAACCTATATTAAATAAAAGGGACAAAGAATTCAAACAATATCTGACATTTAAAGACAAAATTGCCCTATTATACCGAAGAATAAAATCTTTAGCAAAAAGATGAACAATTTTAACGTATCAGTAATTATACCCGTTTTAAATGGTGATAAATATATTGAACGCGCAATAGAATCTGCAATACCATTAGATTCTGTTGTAGAAGTAATTGTCATAGATGATGGTTCAACAGACTCCAGTTTAGATATTTGCAAACGATTAGCCACATTAAATTCAAAAATCAAAGTACTCACACATAAAGGGAATGTACACAAAGGTGTTTCTGCGTCAAGAAATTTGGGAATTTATAATGCTCAGAGCCCTTTTATCGCTTTTTTAGATGCCGATGATTACTATCTACCAAACAGATTTGATAGTGAAAAACAATTATTTAACAAACACATAGATTTCGACGGTGCATACGGTGCAACAAAAATAATAAATACCGTTACCGGGCGTTCTGAATTATACACATACTCCCAAATAATTCCCCCTGAGTTACTTTTCAAAGCATTAGTATGGCAAAACTACGGTCACTTTCATATTTCCACACTAACAATCAGAAAAAAAACACTAATACAAGCAGGAATGTTTGACGTAAAAATGCCAGTGGCCGAAGACACGGAACTATTTTTCCGAATTGCAAACATAGGAAGAATATACACAGGCAACATTTCCACACCCATTAGTATTAGAACCATCCACAACGACAATACTATTATCAAACACAAATCAAAATACACTATCTACAATAAATATTTATACAAAAAAATACTTAAATTGTTTCTTTTTTCTACACATACATCTTTCAACAACAAGAATGAAATCATTTTGATGTTAAACCACCACAACATATTATTTAGTGAAGTAATGAATGAAAAAAAGTTTCTGATAAAATTATGCATCACATACCCACTACTATTTATTTGTCCATTTATTTATCACAAATATTTCCAACTCATTAGACATAAATAGGCTGTAATTCAAAAATCAATATGGAACCATTTAAAGTTTCAATAATCATCCCAGTTTACAATCGCGAAAAATTTATTGAAAATGCGGTTGAAAGTTGTGTTCATTTACCTCAAACAGGGGAAATTCTGATTATTGACGATGGGTCTACTGATGGTACTTTACAAATTATCAGGAACATTGAAAATAAATATTCTAAAGTAAAAATATTGCAGCATAACGACGGCAAAAACCATGGATGTTCTGCATCAAGAAACTTAGGTATTATCAAAGCCAAATATGAATACATATCATTTCTTGACAGCGATGATCGTTATTTGCCCAATCGATTCAACAACGAGGAGAGATTATTTTTAGAAAATTCTGATATAGATGGAATTTATGGCATAACAAATATAGTATTTGACAACCAAATAACTAAAGAAAACTTTTTCAAGTCTTTTGATAATGATATTTGCAAAATAGACGACAATATTATTCCAAGCGACTTATACAAAACATATCTATTCAGTCATCAAGGTCAATGGCATACTAATGCCATTGTATTAAGGAAAAGAGCATTTGACAAAGCAGGACTATTTCCAGAAGGAATTAAGTTTTGCGAAGATGTTCATCTATGGTGTCGTTTAGCAGCCAAATGCACGTTAGTGTCAAACTTGAATCCGGAACCAGTGGCAATTTGGCAAGTTCATTCACAAAATACAGTATTGACTATCAACAATATATTCGACTATTGTTTCAAATTCCTTTACCGATCTTTATTGGAATGGGCATTAAAACAGAAAGAATTCTCATACGACAAAAAAAATGATTTCTTTATAGGACATAAAAAAATGTATCCTGAAGAATCTAATTTTAAGACACTGACAAAATTTGTTATACGTCACCCGATATTTTTGTTCAACAAATTCACATGGCACAAACTGATTCAAATAATAAAGCACTAATAATAAAATACTTAATAGGAGCATGCATCGCCGCTATATTTTTAGCCGCCACCTTTGCCTCCTCCCCTACCCGCTCAGGTCGCACTCCTATTCGTTCCGATGCGGCGGGGTATTACTGCTATCTGCCTGCGGTATTCATTTACCACGACCTCCACTGTGGGTTTCTTCAAAATGGCAGTTCATTGGCACAACAATATCAACAAGAATATGGCTATCCGCCCGAAACTTGGTTTCTAAACAACACCGAAAAAGGTTGGATAACAAAATTTTCGTGCGGTGTGGCAGTGTGCGAAATGCCGGGATTTCTATGCGCCTGTGGACTGTCTAAATTATTCGGATACGACTGCAACGGATATTCGTTTTTCTTCAAGTTGTTGTTTATATTAAGCAACTTAATATTTTCATTAGCAGCACTTTGTATTTTACTAAAACTATTAAAAGAGATTACCAACAATAAAACTGCGGCAATAATCACTCTTGCTGTTGCACTTTGTACCAATGTGTTCTATTATTCCACGGTGTGGGCTGGTTCGGCACACATTTACAACTTATTTTTTGCCACATTGATGCTTTACAACTGGAAACACTTTTTAGACAATCCTAATAACAAAAGCCTAATAATAAGCGGGTTGGCAATGGGTATGATTGTGCTTATTCGCCCCACAGATTGTGTTTTGGCTGCATTTCCAATTCTGTACACCATTTTCAACGGCAGATTATTAAAGGTATTTGACTTTATAAAAAACAACATAGCATTCACTCTAATAGGCACAGCATTGTTTCTTGCGCCCATTGCGTTGCAGATGATAATTTGGAAAATCACCACAGGACACTTTATATATTATTCGTATCAACAAGAAGGGTTCGATTTTCTTCACCCGCACATCATCGACGGATTGTTCTCCTTCAAAAAAGGATGGCTAATTTACACGCCTATAATGATTTTTGCATTTGTAGGAATGTGGTTTTGCAACAAAAAGTTTAACATACCATTGATAACCACATTGATAATTCATTGCTACATAGTATTTTCGTGGTGGTGTTGGTGGTATGGCGGAAGTTTCGGATGCAGGGTAATGATAGTGATGTATCCGCTTTTGGCTATTCCATTGGCAACGCTTTTAGAAAAAGTAACAACAAAAAAAGCAATGGCAGCGGTTGGTATAATGCTGGCTTTCTTTATGTTTTGGAATGTTTTACAGTCGTACCAAGTGCAAAAAGGCATTCTGCATTACGAAGATACCGACTGGACAATGTATAAGCAATCGCTCTTTAAAATCAGACCATAATATGAAGATTGCATTTATAATACTCTCGTGCGATTATCCCGGAAATCATTTCACAAGACTATTGGAAAGACTTGCTGAATTTGAAGATTCGGTAATATACATACACCACGATTACAATCAAAACGACTTCGACAAGTCGCTACTAAATAGGTTCAACATAGTAATGGCCAAAAACAACTATGTTACATATTGGTCGCACATCAACAATGTAAAAGCCACGTGGGATTTGATAAAACAAGCAAATGAAGAATGTAAACCCGATTGGACAATCACCCTCACGCCTACTTGTTACCCTATCAAGTCCATCAGTCAAATAGAAATCTTTTAAAAGAATCTGAATACGATGGATATATGTCGCATCGCAAAGTAACATCCACACCCGTGTGGGAACTCGATCAATGGATTTACCGCGATATGTACCATCGCAAAATTGTAATTCCGATTATTAACCGCCCTATATTTATCAAAAGGCAAAAATCAAAAGTTCCGTTTGACGATAGTTTTCCAATATGGCACGGGTCAAACTATTTTATGCTCAACAACAAAGCCGTTTCTGAACTACTCAGCCAAGAAGACACCTATCGCCGATTGGTCAATTTTTACGAAAGAATCAAATCAACAGAGCAGCATCCTTGTCCGCAAGAGATAGTGTTACAAAGTATTATCATCAACAATTGCAAAACTCTGAAAATCAACAACGATTATTGCCGTTTTACCAAATGGGTTAACGGTGTTTGGTCGCCAATTTACCTTACAGAAGCCAATTTTGACGAGATAAGAGGCTCTAACGCACTGTTCGCCCGCAAGTTTCGTTCACCAGAAAGCGATGAGTTGGTGAAATTA
Organism: Bacteroidales bacterium; assembly: GCA_017962175.1. Lineage (GTDB taxonomy): Bacteria > Bacteroidota > Bacteroidia > Bacteroidales > UBA3824 > UBA3824. The sequence goes on from JAGCVU010000146.1 coordinate 7,642, forward strand.
ATCGACAATATGATATAAAAAAGGAACTGAAAGAAAAAGTTTCAATCAGTTCCTTGAATGATTTAATAATGACTAAGTTAATCCTCAATCAAGTTCTTACCGGTCATCTCCTTGGGTTGTTCAAGACCCATAATGTGGAGAATAGAGGGTGCTACGTCGGCAAGAATACCGTCTTTAACCTTGGCGTTCTTGTTTTCGGTAACGTAGATAAACGGAACGGGATTGAGCGAATGGGCTGTGTTGGGAGTTCCGTCAGGATTGATCGCATTATCAGCGTTACCATGGTCGGCAATGATAATGGTTTCATAATCGGTTGCTTTAGCAGCCTCAACCACCTCGTTAACGCACTGGTCGATGGCTTTAACAGCCTTTTCAATAGCACTGTAAACGCCGGTGTGACCAACCATATCGCCATTGGCAAAGTTTACAACAATCCAGTCGTAATAATTCTTTTTGATAGCCTCCACGAGTTTGTCCTTAACCTCAAAAGCCGACATTTCAGGTTTAAGGTCGTAAGTGGCAACCTTGGGAGATGCTACGAGAATACGATCCTCTCCTTCGTAGGGGGCTTCGCGACCACCGTTAAAGAAGAATGTAACGTGAGCGTACTTTTCTGTCTCAGCAGTATGAAGTTGTTTGAGACCCTTGCTCGAAATATATTCGCCGAGAGTGTTGGTAACATTCTCCTTGGGGAAAAGAATATGAACACCTGTAAACGAAGCATCGTAGGGGGTCATGCAGTAATATTGCAAACCGGGGATGGTCTTCATACCTTGTTCGGGCATATCCTGTTGAGTAAGAACAATGGTAAGTTCCTTAGCACGGTCGTTGCGGTAGTTGAAGAAAATAACCACGTCGCCCTCTTTGATAGTGCCGTCAACGTTAGAGTTAACGAGCGGTTCCATAAATTCGTCGGTGTTTTTGTGTTCCTCGGTGTGCGAATCGTAGCAACTTTGAACGCCGTCTACCATATTCGCAACCTTGCGGCCTTTACCTTCAATAAGTTGGTCGTAAGCCACTTTGATACGATCCCAACGTTTGTCGCGGTCCATAGCATAGAAACGTCCGATGATGGATGCGATATAGCCGTTGCCGATAGTGTCGATATGTTTTTGGAGGTCGGCGATAAAGCCCTTGCCGCTCTTGGGGTCGGTATCACGGCCGTCCATAAAACAGTGAACGAAAGTATTTTTGATACCGTACTCTTTGGCAATGTCCACGAGTTTAAAAAGGTGGTCGAGCGAAGAGTGCACGCCGCCGGTAGAGGTCAAGCCCATAAGGTGAACGCTCTTGCCGTTTTGTTTGGCGTAGCCGTAAGCCGACTTGATTTCGGGATTTTCGAGGATGCTGTTGTCTTTACAAGCGCGGTTGATTTTCACGAGGTCTTGGTAAACGATTCTACCGCCACCGATATTGAGGTGACCTACCTCAGAGTTGCCCATCTGACCGTCGGGCAAGCCAACGTTTTCGCCGCTTGCCAGCAGTTGCGAATGAGGGTAAGTGTTGTTAAGATAATCCATATAGGGCGTAGGAGTCTGGGCTATAACGTCGCCCTTGCCCTTGTTTCCGATTCCCCAACCGTCGAGAATCATAAGGAGTGCTTTTTTTGCCATAATTTATTGTATTTTATAATAATCAATTACTTCGGGCAAAATTATAAAAATTGTGGGAAACGGTATATTAAAAAATAATTAAGATGAGAGAAAGATAAAACAACACATTGAAATGCAAAAATTTATCAAAAAAATAGCAATCGCCAGCATTATAACATCCATCCTCGGAGTATTATTCATGTTGCCGTGTTTTTACATTCTCCCTTATCAAACAGGTGATTTGGGTAGATTGGGTGGAATACCATTCGGTCCGTACGACACTATTTTCAAAGTACCTATTTTTCTATACACCGAAAATATTATGGATTACGATTCGCTACAAAACGTAGAAATTCTTACCATCGGAGATTCATTTAGCCAAGGATACCAAATTGGTTATCAAAATTTTTTAGGTCGTTATTTAAACAAAAAGGTTAGCAATTTTAGAGTAGACGGGTTCAATCCCATACAAACCGCTGTGGCTCTTATTGAAAAACAAATGATTCCAAACTGTAAAATAATAATTTTAGAAACGGTAGAACGCTACATGATTGCAAATTTAACCCAAGAAATCACTATAACAGAAGACATTTACAAACGTACCATTCTCTCAGGGTCTCCCGCTATACTTTTTCCAGAAGATACAATAATACGTCACAGCGATTATAACTTCAAACGGTTAACATCATACTACAAAACCAAGTTCTTCTCATCATCAAAATACAAGGAACTAACACTATCAACGCCAATGTTTACTGCCGGAAAATATTCTCATAGCCTATATATTTACAATAATGAAGCACATCAAGACGGCGATTTACGGTTTAAGTATATAACCGAATCACAGATACAAAAAGCAAAAGACAAAGTGTCAGAATTAAAAACAATAGGAGCAAGTAACAATATACAAATAATCTATTTGGTAGCCGCCGACAAATACGATATGTACTACGATTATATCAAAGACAACCCCTACCCTATCAACCCCATATTAAGTTCTTTTTCAGAATTTGATTCCACTTTTTTCGTAAATACAAAAACTATTCTTCTTCCATATCTCAAAAACGGAGAGAAAGATATATACCGCGTCAACGACACCCATTGGTCGGTAAAAGCGGCTGAAATAATTGGTAATCATTTAGGTAGAATCATTAACAACACAATAGACTTATCTAAGTAAGTCAATTCTATGTAAAAATGGACAAAAAACAAAAACAATTCGGGTTTGTAATCTTACATTACATGGCATTAGAAATGACAATGCAATGTATCGACAATCTTATAAAAAGATTTGGAAAACACGACATAAGCATTGTTATTGTTGACAACGCATCTCCTAACGGATCTGGTAAAGAATTGCAAAATAAATATCACGACAATAAATTAGTCACAGTAATACTCAACGACAAAAACGAAGGATTCGCTCGCGGCAACAACATTGGCTTCGACTATCTAAAAAACAATTATGACATTGACTATATGATAGTGATGAACAACGACGTGTTAATTGAGCAGGACGATTTTTTAAATAAAATCACTGATATTTACATCAATAACGGTTTCGATGTTTTAGGTCCTGATATATTTGAGTCAGAATCAAAAAAGCATCAAAATCCAATCGAAGACACTATTCCAACCATAGAGAAGTGCAGAAAAGATATACAATATTCAAAGATACAACTTAAGAAAGATACATTCAACTACTACAAACTACTAATTCTTCATTACACCATCTATATATGGGCAAAACCTTTGATAAAGGCAATAACACCGAAATTATATCAAAAGTTCATAGCAGCCAAACAACAAGACTGTCATAATCCTACGGACACTCAAGATAGCATACAGACACCACGTGAAAACGTGATTTTGAATGGTGCGTGCTTCATATTTTCCAAACGATTCATAAAAAATAGAAACTACGCCTTTTATCCCGGTACATTTATGTATGTAGAAGAAAGAATACTGTCATTACAATGCAAAAAAGAAGGCTATAAGATATTATACCATCCTGATATCAAAATAAAGCATTTAAGTGGTGTCAGCACCAACAAAAAACATGGAGGTAAACATCTCATTTTTATGTGGAAACATCTCATAAAATCAATGCAAGTGTATATAGAGTTATATACTGAATATGAACGACAATCTCCAAAGTTATATTAAACGAACGGCTTATCTATATATTACATTCATTGTCTAATAATTCAAGAAAAAAAAATCACCGACACTTCAATGAAAGCAAAGATTGAATTACTATTTATTCCTGTAGTATTTGCACTCACAATATTTGTGCAGTGTGTACTATTTCATTATCTAATTTATAAGGAGATATTGTTATCTACATTATGGCATTCTCCAGTGGATTTTTTCAGATTTTACCTACCGGCAGCAACAATGGCTGTGTTCTTTTCGTCATTTGTATTTCTATTTAAAAACAAATGGTGGACGGTGGCGATTTCAATGCTTTTCAATATATGGATATGGGCTAATATGTGGTATTTTAGGTCTAATGGTATCCTTGTGGATAAATATGCAGTTACCATGATCCACAACCTCAATGGTTTTTGGGACAGCATATTGGCTTTAATTAGACCAGCAGATTTTGCATTTTTGTGCCTCACTTTATTACTTGCAATATTTATATACATATTTAAAAGTAGAGGTCAAAAATCTATCATAACATTTGCTATATCGATGATTCTATCAATAGTAATGGGGTTGGCAAACGGAATGCTGTTAGTAATAAAATACAAAGGAGATTGGAGTTACATGAATCCATTCAGAGAGATAGTACATCATTATGTAAAAGATTACTCTGTCATACATCTGCTATTATTGACAGGAAAAGAATGTGCATTATTTCAAGAAGAAGACAAATACGAATTAACAACACAAGAAATAAATAGAACCAATCAATTTATTAGTATAGGATCATCTCCACATAATGATGATAAAGCACTAATAATATGTTTGATTGAAAGTTTAAATAGTTTTGTCATAACCGAAGAAATAATGCCAAATTTACGAAACTTTATTGATTCTTCTAATAACATACTATTATGCGAGTCAATTACAAGCCAAATTAAAGGAGGCGGCTCGGCAGACGGTCAAATGATAATTCAATCAGGCTTATTACCAGTGGAACATGGAGCAGCGTGTTATAGATTTGCATTTAACAAATACCCAGCGCTACCACACATCCTTACCAATAGTGCAATAATATATCCACATGAACCTCATGTATGGAATCAATCAAGAATGAGTTCAGCATACGGTATCACAAAAGACATATCCGATCAATCAGACAACGACAAGGATTTATTCAATATGGTAATCAAACAATCAAACTACTACCAATACGTAATGATGATGACAATGTCTACTCATATTCCTTGCACATTGATCGCTGATAGTTCATATTTATCAATTTTAGACTCGGTGCCAACATTGTTGCGAAATTACATCAAAAGTGTCAATGTATTAGACCGTGGTATAAAAGTTTTTATAGACTCCATTTCACATAATAAACGACTCAAAAACACCACCATTGTAATAACCGGTGACCACTGTCTGCCAGTACCCTCCGATGAAGATTTCGGAGGTGCATATGGCTACTCACGCTTTATCCCCCTCATTATTTATTCTCCCGAAATAAAACAGAAAACCATTATTACCGACACCTGCTACCAAATGGACATATATCCAACCATTCTCCACCTCATCGGCTGCGAAGATTATTATTGGAAAGGATTCGGAGTAAATCTATTAGACAGTGCTGCACGACATAATCGACCTATTACACCAGAGGAGGCTTACGATTTGTCGGACAAGATTATAAGAGCAGATTATTTTAGAAAGTTTGAAGAACAATGATTCCCAAAATCATCCATTATTGTTGGTTTGGACCAAACAAGATGTCTAAAACTGACCGTCGATGCATTCAATCGTGGAAAAAGTACCTCAAAGATTACAAACTGATGCTCTGGAATGAGGAAAACTCTCCTATCGACACTCCGTTTGTAAAATCGGCTCTCGAAGCAAAAAAATACGCATTTGCAGCCGACTATGTAAGAATCTGGGCATTAAACAAATACGGTGGGGTGTATATGGACACAGATATGCTGGTGCTGAAAAACTTGGATAGTTTTTTAAAGACCGAATTCATAGGCAGAGAAAACGAGAACACTATATCAGCAGGAATTATTGGTGCACAAGCGAATAGTACTTTTATCTCAAAATCAATGAGATTTTATGATTCATTGGTTTTTGAATCTAACAATTTACAAAAAATATCCATACCACAGAATCTTACTTCTGTAATAAATACAATTGAACCATCATGCCTTCCAACAATATATCCTCCAGATGTTTTTTATCCATTGCCAATGGCTGCAACTACCGAAGGTAATTTCGAGTATAAAAAATACTTAACAGCAAACAGTGTGGCGGTGCATCTGTGGAATGCTAGTTGGCTCGATGAACTTAATGAATATCGAAAACAGAGCCATGGATGGAGAAAATATTGGAATATAATCAAAGCACACATAAAAAAGAAATAATGATATTCAAAAACGACAAATACCTCAAAAAGCATTAATAATGTCAAAATTATTAAAAAGATTGATACTTTTTATAATAATGTCCTTGCTGTGCATAATCCCGATGTATTTGGTTGACGCAGGATTGAGACACGTAGTAAGACCCAAAGGCTTTCTTACTACTTGGACAGACCTATACACCAACAACATCAACGCCGACCTTGTAATTTTCGGCACATCAAGGGCACAGAGCCATTTTGTAAGCACCATAATTGCTGATTCGCTTGGAATATCAGTTTACAACTTAGGAGGAATGGCATTACCATCAGAAATACAACTAATTAGATTATACGAACTACTTAGCACATGCACCAAAAGACCAAAAATCATAACCTTAGAATATTCAAACAGAAGTATAGAACACGACATTGGATTAGACAAAGAATACCAATTGTATCCATGGATGTTCAACAACAATCTGTACGAAAAATATACAACCCTCTTATATGGATCTTATTCAAAATATGATTTTCATATTCCCCTATACAGATATCGCTTTAGGTTAATAAATATGATTAAAGAATCAGTTAAAATATGGGACACTTGTGAAAGAGGATACTACAATTTTGCTCCCGAACGCAATGCTTCTGAATGGTTAATTCATCATGCTGGATACAGAATAGAAATAAACCCGCAAAGAGTGGAATATATTAGAGAATTTATTGAAACATGCATCAACAATAATATAAAAATCAACATTGTATACACGCCTGAATATTATTGGCAAAACCTTTATTCCAACAAGAAGGAGTTTTTAGATACTATTAAAAGTATTGCAACACAATACGATATACCATTCAAAGATTTTTCTTGCGATAGTATTCCAATCAATACCGACACAATATTCTATGGAGATAATATTCATCTAACCAAAAAAGGCGCACAAAAATTCACATCTGAATATTATGTTCCATTTATCAAGAATCTTTATGGATTATAAAATAATGACAATAAAAAAATGCTACAACAATTATACAACAAAATAAAAAACTGGTACGATAAGCAGCACATTTTCAGTTTCTTAGATTCAGAAACAGAGAAACTTTATTTTGCTAATATGCCAACAAGTCCGGTTTGTGACGACATTTCATCACTGTCCGAAAATGCCAAGACAATATTCAACCATTTAACAACGGACTTAAATCCAAAATACCTTTTCCATTACACCAAAAAAGCATTTTTTGAACCCGAATGGTTATGCGGACTAACTGATGATGGCAAAATAATATCGGCATCGGTACCAAACAACGATTGGCAATGGAAAGGTTATTGGCCAATGCATCCGCTTCCAAGCGCATTCAACATCAAATACAGATATAAAAAACACCTATATTTCGACAAGATAATCGTGGTTGACGACTTTTATGGTTTTTCTAACAACTACTACCACTTTCTTGTACATTTAATAGGACAATTATTAATGCTACAAGAAAAGGGAATCGACATGTCGTTACCCGTGCTTATGCCCAGATCGATAAGAGAGAAAAGATTTTTTGTAGAGTTTGCCGACAAATATCCACTCTTAAAGCAATTAAACTACATCGAATACGACAGATGCATTGTGCATTGCAACGAATTCTATATTTGCAACAGCACGATTATTACCGAAAACCAGATACAATTATTCAAACAAATTACTACTAATTCAAACATCCACAATAAAAAAATATTCATAGGTCGTAAAAACGTAGCAAGAGTTGCCTCCAATGCCAATGAAATAGAAAAGATCATGAAAAGTTTCGGGTTTGAAACGGTCTATTTCGAAAACCATACGTTAGACGAGCAAATTGCTATAATTCGAGATGCTGACTACTTTGTATCATACCATGGAGCAGGGCTCACCAATCTTTTATTCACCAACAACCCAAATTTAAAAGTTCTTGAAATACACAATTCTAATGCAAAGTTATATTGGCACTATGCATTATTCTGCGCCAAAATGAAAATCAATTACGACTGTTTTGTAGGTGGAGAGATGAAAAATGATTCCTATTATGTAAATCCATTAGAATTTGAGAAAAAGATTTCAGAATGGATAGCCGATTAAACAAATGGACCAAACGATAACAATTCTATATGTAATACACAATAGCGACATGTACGGTGCTACATTGTCGTCACTCGACCTTATTGTTGGATTAAAACGCAAATATGGAATTAAGCCCATAGTCCTTATTCCAACCAAAGGGAAAATTGAAGATGTTTTACAAAAAGAAGGAATCACTTACGAAATCAAATACTTTCCTTGGTGGGTATCAAGTGTAAAATTAAAATTTACAGATTTAATAAAATTCTTTTTTTATAACCTTTACAACTATTACAAATTGATTTATAAGTCGATTAAAAAATACCAAATAAACTATGTATACTCAAATTCAGCAGCCATCAACGTAGGTTTGATTTTAGCCAAATTACTAAAAGTAAAACATATATGGCACTTAAGAGAGTTTTTACAAGAAGATTTCGGTTTTAACTATTATTACCCAAAATGGTTTGTGAAATTATTTTTTCATCATTCCGATATCTGTATCAGTGTTTCAAATGCAGTTAGAAATAACTATTTGACAAAATACCCAAAAATAAAAATTGTCACTGTATTTAATGGAATAAAAAATGATTATCCTAAAAGGGAAATCAATCTACCCAAAGGCAGTACAATAAATTTCTGCTGTGTAGGCGCCATATGTTATCACAAGAATCAGTTTGACATTCTCAAAGCATTCAATTTTGTAAAGAATAAAACAACGAATTTCAAATTATATTTAATAGGAGGAGGTGATGATGACTATATATCTATGCTCAAAGAATATGCTATCAAAAATGGTTTGTCAGATAATATTATTTTTTTAGGATACCAAGACAATGTCAACGATATTCTTCAAAATATGCATATAGGAATAATGGCTTCCAAATGTGAGGCATTCGGACGAGTAACTGTAGAATACATGAACGCTTCAATGCTAGTAATAGCAGCCAACACCGGAGGCTCTCCAGAAATTGTTCGCAACAATATAAGCGGATTCATTTACAAACAAGGAGACTATGAGGCTTTGGCAAAAATAATTGAACACATTATAGCATCGCCAAATATCATAACCACGCTCGGTTGCAACGGTTATGATATTGCCCACAAGGATTTTTCAATAGAAAATAATATAGACTGTATTTACACTGTGATCAAAAATATGCAAAACAATGAATAACGAAGTGTTTTTAATCTTTTGTATTAAAAGACTTATATCTAAAATAAATATATAAATACCATGCTTTTCAATTCAATTGACTTTGCCATCTTTTTGCCCATAGTATTTGCCATTTACTGGTTTGCTTTCGGCAAAAAAAGAAAACTTCAAAATGGCTTCCTCGTAATAGCAAGTTACGTTTTCTACGGCTGGTGGGACCCTAGGTTTCTCACTCTGATTTTTCTCTCCACAATAGTGGACTTTTTCGTTGGAAGAGCCATAGGCAAATCTGACGACAACACTAAACGTCGCCGGCTATTATTTGTAAGTCTTGGCGTAAACCTCGGAATGTTGGGATTCTTCAAGTATTTCAATTTTTTTGCATCCAACTTTGCAAGGGCGTTCACACTCTTTGGTGCAGAATTATCAGTTCCCTCTCTCGAAATAATTCTACCTGTGGGAATATCGTTTTACACATTCCAGACCCTCAGTTATACTATCGACATATACCGCAAAAAACTTGAACCTTGCAACGATTTTGTGGCGTTTCTGGCATACGTTAGTTTCTTTCCGCAATTGGTGGCAGGACCTATTGAAAGAGCAACAAACCTACTGCCTCAATTTTACAAAGAGCGAACTTTCGATTATGCCAAAGGCGTGGACGGCATGAAACAAATTCTATACGGATTGTTCAAAAAGGTAGTTATAGCCGACTCATGCGCCAAATGTGTTAATCCGTTCTTCGGCGATTATGCCAATTATCCCGGCTGCGATTTGATTGTGTGCTCGGTATTATTCGCTTTCCAAATCTATTGCGACTTCTCAGGATATTCCGACATTGCAATTGGTACGGCTAAGTTATTTGGTTTCAGTCTAATGCGCAACTTCAATTTCCCATATTTCAGCCGCGATGTGGCAGAGTTTTGGCGCAGATGGCACATTTCGCTTACCACATGGTTTCGCGACTACATCTATATTCCGCTCGGAGGCAGTCGCACCACGCTTGCCAAAGTTATACGCAACACCTTTATAATATTTATAGTCAGTGGTTTTTGGCATGGTGCAAGATGGACGTTTATATTCTGGGGAGTGCTCAATGCGCTATATTTTCTTCCGCTATTATTACGCAAGAAAAATCGTACACACTTAGACACTGTGGCACAAGACCGATTCTTCCCATCTTTCAAAGAATTAATTCAAATGCTCGTTACCTTCGGTCTGATAACATTTGCATGGATATTGTTCCGCGCTGAAAGTATGGAAAAAACTGTTGGACTTATTACCAAATGCATTTCTGATGTTATAGCACATCCAGCCTCGTTAATGTTATGTTTTAGAGATACATATATCGACACTGTGGTAGTAACTGCCATTTTTGTAATAATAGAATGGCTTGGACGGCGAAATCAATATGCTATTGAGAGTTTCCTTGTCAACAAGCCCACACCTATACGCTGGGCTATGTACTATGCATTTATAATTGCCATAGTACTCAGTTACGGTGAAAAACAAGATTTTATTTATTTTCAGTTTTAGAAGATGAAGAAGTTTGTATTGAAGTGTTTGTGTTTTTTTATTGCTTCATATTTTCTTTCATTAATATAACCAATATTATTAAAAATATAGCACAAAGAAATGATATTCCATTCGCAGATATATCTACCCCACCATTCAGCACCGACACAACGTTTTTTTTCGACATGCGTCACCTCAATTCTCTTGGTGCCGATAAATTCACATCAGAATACTACGTTCCATGGATAAAGGAACTTTACGGATTATAAACTTTTATTATGAATAACCCCCTCTTCTCCATCCTCATCGCCAATTACAACAACGCGCGGTTTTTCGGGGATTTTTTTCCAAACATCATCAACCAAACTTACCCAAACATAGAGGTAATCTTTATTGATGATGGCTCCACCGACAATTCGTTGGAAGAGGTAAAAAAATACGCCGACCAAGACCCGCGTATCAAGGTGTATAAAAACGACAAAAATATGGGCAGCGAATACACCAAACAAAGAAACATTGCTTTGTCGTCGGGTGAATATTTCGCCTTTACCGACCCGGATGATATTACAGAAACAACTGCTGTTGAGAAAGTTATGCAACAGTTTCTTTCCAATCCGGAACTCTCAATGGTGTACACCAATTTTTATTTAACCAACGAAGACCGCTCCAACGAAACCAAATACATTTACCCCGAAGATGTTCCCGACGATAAAATTCTTATATATGGGTTCACTCCAAACCACTTTGCGGCATTTTCACGAAAAAAATACGACACCACTCCGGGAATCGACATTGCTTTCAAACGTGTAACCGATCGCGACCTCGTGCTGCTTATGGAAGAAGTGGGCAAAGTGGTTCGCATTCCCGACTACCTTTACCACTACCGCATCAACTCCAACTCTATCTCACACAATCTCAATGCTTATCGTGCACAGTATTGGGCATGGCAGGCTCGTTATCGTGCGTGCGAACGGCGGGGAATCAGCAAAGAGGATGTCTACTCCGAAATAATGTCGTATATCGACAATAAGCGTTTCGACTTCAGCAATACCGCCGACTACAAACTCGGCAAAAAAATATTGGCTTTGCCAAGATGGATTAAATATAAGTTGTTTAAACGCAAATAGATAATGCCACTCGTTTCCGTAATAATCCCAGCCTACAACTACGCGCACTACCTACCGTTTACTATCGATAGCGTAGTAGAGCAATCTTTATCAGATTGGGAGTGCTTGATTATTGATGACGGCTCTACTGACAATACAAAAGATGTGGCTGAAAAATACAGTGTTGCAGACCGTAGAATAAAGTATTTCTATAAAGCAAACGGAGGATTATCATCGGCAAGAAATTACGGATTGCAAATGGCTAAAGGCAAGTATGTTATCTTTCTCGACGCTGACGATATGTTGGAGAAAAACAACTTAAAACATCTATCAGAGTTTCTCGATAATCAGAACGGCAACAATGCTGTCTTTGGAAAATTTGTAAAGTTTTACGATGATGGCACATCCGAATATCCTTGGTATCAAGAATATAACTACAGAGAAGGTCTTCAGACAGATTTTCACAGCCGTCTTGTAGAAAAAAACTCTTTGCCACCGTGCGCTCCCCTATCACCACTATCTATCATCAAAGAGCACAACCTCACTTTCGATGAATCACTCACATCTTACGAAGATTGGGACTTTTGGTTGAACCTATCCTCATACTGCAATTTTTATTATATACCGGGCGAAAATGCCGCCGCAAGAGTGCGTTTTCACTCGGGCAGCATGAGCACCGACAATTGGCGAATGGAGATAAACCAACTTAAAGTAAGACTTGAATTAGCCAAGTCTATTACCAACAAAATGGACAATTTATCTAACACAAAAGGAATTGAATCATCTGTAAAAACACTTCTCTACACCATAGCCGACAATATAGCAGAAGGCAGTGCCGACCAAGCCCGAGAACGCCTCGAAATCCTCATCGGCATTTATCCCCACAAAAAAATCAAGATTTTAAACAAAAAATACCTACTCTCCCACCCCACACTTTTTCGTAAATGTGCATGGCTACTTTGGGAAAGAATAAGAAATATTGTTTGCAATAAATAAAATTATTCCTACATTTGACCCCGATAATAAACAACACACAATATGAACATAGCAGTAATAGGATGCGGCAACCTTGGTTTCTCTATAGCCAAAGGTCTTGCCAACAAACAGAAAGAGTTTGACTTAAACATAACAGCCACCGACCCCTTTGCCGACCTCGACAAAATCAGAGCCATTGGCATCAACGCTTCGCGCGAAAACCCCGATGTGGTAAAAAATTCAGAGATTATTTTTCTCTGCGTTAAGCCGTGGATTGCTAAAGACGTTATCGAGGAGATTTCGCCCTATATGAAAAAGGGACAAATATTGATTTCACCCGTGGCAGGTTTGAGCATCGACCAGATTCAGGGATATTGCTCGCAAAAAATCAATGTTTTCAGAATAATGCCCAACATTGCGGCAGCCATCAATCAGTCAACCACTTGCGTAAGTCACGATGCCGACGATGAAGTTGTAGATAAAACAATGCATATTCTCGGCATTCTCGGCAAAACTATCCTCATCGACGAGGACAAAATCAACGCAGCCACCATTCTCACAGGTAGCGGTATAGCATTCGTATTGCGTTTTATGCGTGCAATGGTGGAAGGCGGCATCGAAATTGGTTTCAAATCCGACACTGCAGCCGAGATTGTAAACCAAACCGTTAAAGGCACTGTGGAACTCCTTATGAAAGACACAGCCCACGCTGAGGCTCTTATCGACCGTGTTTGCACACCTTCAGGCACTACAATTCGCGGTCTCAACGAGATGGAGAAAAACGGTTTCTCTTCGTCGGTAATCGAAGGTATCTTGTCGGCTTATCACAAAATTGCCAAATAATCTATAAAACAGCAGATTATGTTTTCAGGAATTGTTGAAGCCACAGGCAAAATCACAGGCATCAAGCGATACCAACAGAACATTGACTTTACAGTGTCGTGTCCTTTTGGTTCGGAACTAACTATCGACCAGAGCGTTGCTCACAATGGAGTATGTCTTACTGTTGTTAAGCAAACACCCGAAGGCTATGTTGTAACCGCCATGCAGGAGACCCTCAACCGTTCAAACCTCGGATTGCTCAAAATCGGCGACGAGGTAAACCTTGAACGCAGCATGAAACCCGACAGCCTTTTAGACGGACACATTGTGCAGGGTCACGTAGACCAAACCGGCACTTGCACCAAGATAGAAGACGCCGACGGAAGCACCTACTACACAATAGAATACGACCCGTCGCAAGGAAATATCACAGTAGAAAAAGGTTCGGTTGCTGTCAACGGCGTTAGTCTTACAGTTTGCAACAGCGAAAACGGCAAATTTCGTGTAGCCATTATCCCCTACACCTACGAACTTACTAATTTTCACAATATTAAAGTAGGCGACAAGGTAAATCTCGAATTCGACATCATAGGCAAATATATTCAAAAGATTGCCGCTGCATACCTTAAAAAATAATACAAAGCACATAATAAAAAAAAGCGGAGTTTCACAACTCCGCTTTTCTACTTACTAATTTAACCTAAATCTTATTATGAAAAGAGTTCCGACACTTTAAAAATTTTTAAACTTATAACAGTATTTTTTATGACGATGTGCTTTATTATCTTTTAATTACACAATCTTTTACGATTTGTAATAATAAAAGTTTCGATTAAAAAAAATATTTTTTAAGATTTTTTTAAAAAAATTATAAAAAAAGCTCTACAATACACTGTAGAGCTTTTTTTTTATTTCTTGGGAAATTTTAATCTAAAGGTAGTACCCTTTCCAATTTCGCTGTCGCGAACGTAGATATCACCTTTGTGATACGAACAAACTATTCGCTGAGCAAGTGAGAGTCCCATTCCCCAGCCGTGCTTCTTGGTGGTGAATCCGGGTGTAAAAATTCGCTTGTAATATCGTTTCAACAAGCCTTTGCCGGTATCGGTAATCTCTATCTTGGCGTGTTTTTCGGTTTCAAAAAGTTTGATTGTAAGTGTGCCGTTTCCTTGCATAGCGTCGATGGCGTTTTTGCAGAGGTTTTCGATAACCCACTCAAACAACGAAACATTCAGCGGGGTGATTATCGTCTTGTTTTCTGGAATGTCTAACACATAATCGATATTTTTGGATGAACGCGACCGCAGATAGTTGACCGCGTTTGACAACACCTCGCAGATATTTTCGGGCTTGAGTTCTGGTTTGTTGCCTATTTTTGAAAAACGGTCGGTAATCTTCACCAAACGATTTACGTCTTTTTCCACTTCACGAGTTATCTCTTCGGGACCATCCATTTTTAAAATCTCCACCCACGCCAAAAGCGAAGATATCGGAGTGCCGAGTTGGTGAGCGGTTTCCTTACTCATACTCGCAAGCAAGAGGCTCTGATCAGATTTATTAGAAAAGTGTATTGCCACTATTGCTACAATGATGAATATCAACGCTACAATTAATTGTATGATCGGATATGTTTCAAGTTGCTTCAATATCGTACTGTCCTCGTAATATAGAATATCGTGATTGCCCGGTGTGGCTTCAAGTATCAGCGGCGGACGTTTTTCTTGCATTCTTACCATCTCTTTTTGCAGATAATCTTCATCGGGGTCTTCTACGGCAAGGTTTTGAGCTCTCATCTGATTGCTCGAAGTCATCATTATCACAGGGATAGTGGTGTTTTCTTGTATAATGCGGTAAACGAGTAGGCTAATAGTGCCGTCGAAATCCACATTTTCAATCTCGCGCATGGCCTCAGCCCACAGCGATATGTTTTTCTGTTCCTGCTCTTTGAGTTTCTCCACAAGCGTGTTGGTGTATATCCACGATGCCACGCTCACCAAGATAGCAAGCACAAAAATCGAATTTTTAAGAATCTCCCTTGTCTTCATCTGCAAAAAAATTAAGTACGATACAAAAAAAGCGGACAAATTGCCCGCTTTATTATACTAAGGCGTTAAAAAATTAGATACCTTCTACAATTCGTGTCCAACCAAACGGATCTTCGCACTCGCCAAACTGTATTGCGGTGTATTTTTCGTAAAGTTTTCGACTGATAGATCCAGGCTGTCCGTCTTTTGAAATAACGTATTCCTTATTGTTCTCAAGGTCAACAATCTTGCGGATTGGGCTGATAACTGCTGCTGTGCCGCAAGCGCCTGCCTCTTCAAAGGTAAGAAGTTCTTCCTCGGGAATAGGACGACGTTCGGTTTTTAAGCCCATATATTCAGCAAGTTGCATAAGGCTCTTGTTGGTGATAGAGGGCAATATCGACGACGATTTAGGAGTGATGTATGTATTGTTTTTGATACCGAAGAAGTTGGCAGCGCCGCATTCGTCGATATATTTTTTCTCCTTAGCGTCTAAGTAGAATTCGCTCATAAATCCGTTGTCGTGAGCAATCTTGTTGGCCTTGAGGCTTGCAGCATAGTTGCCGCCTACCTTGTAGATACCTGTGCCAAGAGGTGCCGAACGGTCGTAAGAGCGTGTTATCATATAGTCGCCGGTAGCAAATCCGCCTTTGAAATACGGACCAACGGGCGTTACAAAAATCATAAAGCAGAACTCCGACGAGGGTTTTACTCCCACTGTGGGACCAACGCCAATCATCAAAGGACGAATATAAAGAGTAGCACCGTTGCCGTACGGGGGAATAAAACGTGCATTGAGTTTTACCACCATCTCGGTCATCTTGATAAACAAATCGGTAGGCATCTCGGGCATTAGAATGCCGTTTGATGTGCTCTGCATACGTTTCGCGTTTTCATCAGGACGGAAAAGTCGAACTTTGCCGTCTTTGCCGCGGTATGCTTTTAGACCTTCGAAAGACTCCTGTCCGTAGTGAAGACAGGTGGCGGCAATGTTCATCGAGATGTTCTCGTCGCTTGATACTTCAATTTCGCCCCACTTTCCATTCTTGTGGTAGCATCTTACGTTGTAGTCGGTGCGGATATAGCCGAAACCGATTTTGTCCCATTCTATTGATGGCTGGGAATTTGTGTTTTCGCTCATGGTTAAACTTTTTTTATCTTTTAAAGTTGTAATGTTACACTTTTTATCGTTACGTTGTTACACTTGTTGTGTTAAATCTCTGAAAATTTTTTCTAAACTATTCTTATTCTGACTGAGTGTCAGTATTTTAAGATTATTGGCAACGGCAAAATCAAAAACCTGTTCGCGAATATCGGTGCCGTCGGGTTGTTTTATCTGCCATAAACCTTGATTTTCAGCCACATTGTCTGCGCCAAAGGCAGTTTTAAGTGTAGTAATATCGGGGGTGTGATTAAATTCTACTATAATATTAGAGGTATTTCCAGCCGCACGAAGGTTTTGTAGAGTGTCGTCGGCAACTATTTTTCCTTTGTTGATAATAACCGCACGTGAGCACACCGCCTCGGCTTCTTGCATAATGTGAGTACTGAGTATTACAGTTTTCTCGCGCCCGAGTAGTTTTATAAGGTCACGAATTTCGAGAATCTGATTAGGGTCGAGACCGGTGGTGGGTTCGTCTAAAATCAATATCGACGGATTGTGCACCATAGCCCTTGCCAAACCTGTGCGCTGACGGTATCCCTTGCTCAATTCGCCACACTTTTTATATTGGTGATCACCAAGACCAACAGCATCTATTGCATTCTTAACTGCGCTCTGAACCTGCGACTGCGGCATATATATTCTTGCGGAATATTCAAGATATTCCTTTACATACATATTAAGGTATAGAGGATTGTTTTCGGGAAGATAGCCTATTTCTTTTTTAAGGTCGTCCATACAGTCCTCGGTATCGGTGTCGTTGATAAACACCTTTCCACTGTCGGCGGCAAGACAGCCCGTAACTATCTTCATTGTAGTGCTTTTGCCTGCTCCATTTGGACCAAGAAAACCCACAATCTCGCCCTTGCCTACCTCGAAAGAGATATTGTCAACAGCACGATTGGCGCCATACGATTTTGAAAGGTTATCTACTTTTACTGACATGCGAAACAATATTTTTAAATGTTTTCCGCAAAGTTAAAAAAAAAAATTGTTTTACAAATATTATTATTATACCTTTGCCTTAACTTTGCGAATAAAAAAGATTTCAACATGAGAGTAAAGGTAATCAAACAACTTTGTGCAACGGCATTAATAATCTTTTGCTCAATAGTAGGGTATGCTCAAACATCACCCGAAGATATAGTTATTGTTGAACCGGAACAAGCCGCTATTGATAGTCTACAAAGTCTAATTTCAGAATATACACCCGAAAGTGTGAAGGTGAAAATCTATTACGACATTGCCGCTAAATACACAAACTACGATTCAATTCTCAAATACAACCTTCTGTCGCTCAAAACCGAAGAAGAGTTGAAACGCAAAAACGACCAATTACTCCACGACGAAGAAAAACGCAAACTCCTTACCTATATATCTGCACTTGCAGGCGCTCTAATTGTGGTATCGTTTATAGTGTTCTTCATTACAAGAATCCTGAAAATCAAGAAGAAAGCTAACACAGCACTATCAGAGCAAAACGGAATTCTCATAAGTCAAAAAGCCGAAATTGAGGCTCAACGCGACGAAATTGAAGCTCAGCGCGATGAAATTGAGATACAAAAAAACCTCATCTCCGATCAAATGTGTGAAGTGGAGAAAGTTAACAACCAATTGCTTGCCAGCATCAATTATGCACAAAGAATTCAACGGGCTTCACTCTCTTCTGACGAAGAAATGAACCGAAACTTCAACGAATCCTTTATTTACTATCAACCAAAAGACATTGTTAGTGGCGATTATTACATCACCGAAAAATACGGACCATATTCTGTAATGATTACCGCCGACTGTACAGGTCATGGTATTCCGGGCGCGTTTTTATCTATTCTCGGCATTGCAGCCATCAAAGAATATATGCGTACCGAAGAAGATGCCGAAAATCCGGGCGTAGTGCTCGATCGTATTCGCTCATTTATCAAAAGCACAATCAACTCGCACTCCGAAAGCCGCTTAAACGATGGTATGGATATGTCGATTTGTTCGTTCAATTTTGAAAAAATGACACTTACCTACGCCATTGCAAACCAAAAAGTGCTTTTAATACGCAACGGCGAAATTATTGCACTTAAAGGCGACAACATGCCTGTAGGACGATGCAGCTACGAAAATGGCGATTTTCAAACTCAATCTATTAAAATTGAACTTGGCGATATGGTTTATATGTTTTCCGATGGTATTCAAGATCAATTTGGAATTATTGAAGGCAATGATCATCCCAGAAAATTCGGTTCGCGACGTCTTGCCGACAATCTTGCCACGATATCGTCGCTCCCGGTACACCAACAGTTAGAAGTTATTACCCAAACTATCAACACTTGGCGCGGCAGTTATCCTCAAACCGACGACCAAACATTAGTGGGTATTCGCATTTAGACTATATTCACTCAATAACGAACTTAACTAATACATTATCAAGACAATGAAAAGGATACTAAGTATTACAACTGCTTTAGCGGTAGCATCCATAATGCTAATAGGATGCGCAAGCAACAACGAGGAAAAAATCCGTAGTTTTGAACAGCTTGAAGGACACAGTATTGTTGTGCAGAAAGGAACCATGTTTGAAACCATTCTCAAAGAGCAATACCCCTCTTACAATGTTACCTCAGTTCCAACGTTTTTTGGAATTTACAAAACTCTCGTTTCGGGCGAAGCTGAATATGGCTTAGACGAAGATGTGAGTGCGTCGCTCATTCTTGCAGGTGGCTTATCTATCGACACTTCATATGCAAATCAACCGCCTGTACCTATGGGTGCAATCTTTAACAAAAGCAACACCGAATTAAAACAACAATTTGACGAGTTTCTTACCGAATTAGACAACTCAGGCAAACTCGCCGAAATACGTACAAAATGGTTCAACAGCATTGCACCCTCGTCGCAACCTGTTCCCAAATGTCATGTTACCGAAGGCACTCCTATCAAAGCCGTTATCGAAGCTGACTTCCCGCCGTTTAACCTCAAAAACGGTAAAGACATTTCGGGTCTTGATGTAGAATTGCTCACCATGTTTGCCGACCATATCAACCGTCCTGTGGAATTAACCATTTTGCCCTTCAACGAACTTATACCCGCTGTAGAGCAAGGCAAAGCCGATATGAGTATTTCGGGTATCAGCGAAACCGACGAACGCAAAGAGCATGTTTTGTTTTCAAAACCTTACAACAAAACACATATGCTTATTGTTTCACTTAAAAAGGTAGCTTATTGATAAATTTGCAATTAAAAATACTTTGTTATAATTTTGCCCTTTAAGAAATAAAACATTTATAGCAATGCAATACAATTTTCCTAAGATAATACTCAAATCGGGTAAAGATCGCAGTATCAAGCGTTTTCATCCGTGGATTTTTTCCGGAGCAATCAAAAACACCATTGGCAACCCCTTGGAGGGCGATGATGTGGTAGTGTATACCATTAGCAACGAATTTCTCGGTCTTGGTCATTACCAAAAAGGCGGCAGCATAACAGTACGCATTTATTCGTTTGACGAAATAATGCCCGACCGCGAATTTTGGAGAGAAAAAATAGCCACAGCCATTGAGCTTCGTCGTCGCTGCGGATACATCGACAATTCCGAAACCACAGTTTGCCGCTTAATTCACGGCGAGGGCGACGGATTTCCGGGATTTATCTGCGACTATTACAACGGAACAGTTGTATTTCAATCGCATAGCTGGGGTATGTACAAGTTGGAAGAACTCTTTGCCGACATTTTTAAAGAAGTGCTTGGCAATCGCGTTACCAACATCTACTCCAAAAGCGACAAAACCCTTCCCAAAAGCAACGAAATCACAGCCGAAAACCGCTTTTTGTTTGGTTCGCAAGCCGAAGGCGTGGTAAAAGAATACGGCACTAAGTTTTATGTTAATGTGGTTGAAGGTCAAAAAACCGGCTACTTTATCGACCAACGCGAAAATCGTCACCTACTTCAGCATTACAGCCAAGGCAAAAGCGTCTTGAATATGTTTTGCTACACAGGCGGATTTTCGGTGGCAGCATTGGCAGGCGGCGCAAAAGACGTTACAAGTGTTGACGCTTCGCAAATTGCCATTGACCTTACCAAGCGCAATATCGAAATGAATTTTCCTAACTGCACCAACCACACTGCATTAGCCGTTGATGCTTTTGATTATCTCGACCATTTAGAAAAAGACCGTTACGACCTTATAATACTCGACCCGCCGGCATTTGCCAAACACGCAAGTGCTATGAATCAGGCAATTAAAGGTTACACTCGCATTAACCGCGCCGCACTTGAACGCATTGCTCCCAACTCGCTGATGTTTACATTCTCGTGCTCGCAGGCTATCGACAAACTTACATTCCGCATGGCTGTAATGGAGGCTTCTATTCAGGCTGGACGCAAGATAAAAATTCTTCACCAACTTACTCAGCCCGACGACCACCCAATCAGCATTTATCATCCCGAAGGCGAATACCTTAAAGGATTGGTACTTTTTGTAGAATAATTAAAGGGTAAAAGTATGTATACGCAATCGCTTACTAACTATCACCGCCGCCAAAGCACTTTTGAGGTAAAAATAGGCAACACCGTTATTGGCGGAAATCACCCCGTTAAGGTGCAAACCATGTGCAACACCTCCACAGCCGACGTTGAAGGCACTGTGGCGCAAATTGTAAAAGTGGCTAAAACCACCACGTGTGATATAATTCGCGTAACAGTTCCCTCGCTAAAAGACGTGGAATATTTGCGACAAATAAAAAAATGTCTTAATGAACAAAATATTGACATTCCACTTGTTGCCGATGTTCACTTCAACTCAAAAATAGCTTTTGAATGTGCGGGAATAGTTGAAAAAGTGCGTATCAATCCGGGAAACTTTTGCAGCCATACCGACCCCTGTCTTACCGAAGAAGCTTTTAATGCCGAAGGTGAAAATATCCGTCGCGTATTTTCCGATTTTTTAGACAAATGTGTTGAAAATAATTGCGCTGTACGCATTGGCACCAATCACGGCTCGCTATCGGCAAGAGTTTTAAACCGTTACGGCGACACTCCCGAAGGAATGGTATTTTCGGTAATGGAATTTTTGTGCGTTGCCGTAGAAAAACATTTCAACAATATAGCCATTTCGCTAAAATCGAGCAATCCATTTGTGGCAATACGCGCCGCACGTCTTTTGGTAGAACAGCAAAACCAAGAAGAAATGGCTTATCCGCTTCACCTTGGCGTTACCGAGGCAGGTGAAGGCACCGACGGACGTTTAAAATCTGCCGCCGGCATTGCTCCCCTTCTCTGCGACGGCATTGGCGGCACTATTCGCGTTTCGCTTACCGAAGACCCTGAATTTGAGATTCTTCCCGGACGTCAATTAGTGGATTACACCAATTGGCGCAGCAATCATACTCCATTGCCCGAAATTCCGCTCTTTTACGACCCGTTTCATTACCAAAAACGCGAATCCATAGCCGTGGGCAAAATTGGAGGCAACAACATTGCCACAGTAGCTCTCTATGCCGATAAACCCGAACAGGCAGAGGAATACAGCCGCTGCGTAAAACAATTGATGGAAACCAAACGTCTTCCCGATGTTATAATCACTCCCGAAGCCGAGGGGTTCACCTTTATCGACGAAGATACCGATTTTTCCCACATTGAAAACAACACTGAAACCGTCTACATTGCCGCACCCAAAAATCGCAACAAGATAGGCGCATTTCGTTATATTTTTTATCAATTGCAGCAACGCGGCATAAAGAATCCCGTGCTGATATGTCCCGATATGGGCGAAACCAATCCCGAATACGATTCATTTGCACCCGTAGCCGAGGCTGCGGGCATATTTATCGATGGTTTTGGCGATGGTATCTGCCTTTGCGCAAGCCGTGGAGTAGAAAACGCCGTGCGCATGGGATTTGATATTTTACAAATAAGCCGTCTTCGCATATCGGGCAACGAATATGTATCGTGTCCCGGCTGTGGACGCACGCTTTACGACCTTCAATCCACAGTAAAAAAGATAAAAGCTGCCACAGCCAAATATTCTAATCTAAAAATTGCCGTTATGGGCTGCATAGTAAACGGTCCCGGCGAAATGGCAGATGCCGATTTTGGCTATGTTGGCGACGGTATAGGCAAAATTTCGCTCTACAAAAACCGTCAACTTGTTAAAAAATCAATTCCCCAAGAACAAGCAGTGGATGAATTGATTAAATTAATAGAAAATTCAAATTGAAATTGAATACATCGGCATAGTTTTTTTATAAATTTAGCAAAAAATTATGGAAAACAAAAAACTATATTTATCTTTACAACCTAATTGATTAGTTATGAAACGTGTTGGACTATTACTTTTAACCTTGCTATTGTCGGTAACACTGCTCGACCGCTCTGTAAAAGCCGACAACGAGATCAAAATCGAAGGAATATTTCAAGGAGAAAACCTCTTTGTAATGAACCCGTTTGCTTCGAGCGGAGTGGGTTTTTGTATATTCGAAGTTCAGGTAAACGGCAAAGTGTCTTCCGACGAAATCAATTGCAGTGCGTTTGAAATCGACCTTTCGGCTTACCATATGAACCAAGGCGACCCTGTTTCGATACTTATCAAACACAAAGACGGATGCACACCCAAAGTACTCAACGCCAATGTATTAAAACCAAAAACTACTTTCAATACCACTTCCATCAAAATCGACAAGGCGGGCAACATTACTTGGACTACCAAAGACGAAATGGGTAGCCTACCCTTTATTGTAGAGCAATTTAAATGGAAAAAATGGATTACTGTAGCGCAAGTAGACGGCAAAGGTCGTCCCGCACCCACAAACTACACCGTTAAAGTAAATCTCCATAGCGGCATCAACAAATTTCGTATCAAACAAGTAGACTACACCAAAAAACCTCGTTACACCCCAGAAGTAACTGTCAACAATCTTCAACCCGACGTTACATTCCAACCCGGCAACAATGGCAAAACCACCGGCTCGGTAACATTCTCACGCTCTACCGATTACGAAATTTATGATTTCTATGGAAAACGTCTTGCCAAGGGTACAGGAACGATGGTAAATGTGTCGTCTTTCCCAAAAGGCACATACTTTATCAATTACGATAGCAAGAGTGAATCGTTTGAGAAACGATAACGCCATTTTACACCAAACGACGAGTTACGCACCCCTGTTTTAACCGCATATTCTCAAAATCTATTCCCTCAATCAGCACCAAACCAGCACGTTTACCCTTTTCTATTGTACCTAAATCACTATCCATACCCAATGACTTTGCGCCATTGATAGTTGCAAATTTTATAATATCCTCCAAACCGATTTCAGGGTAATAATTCTGCAAAGCGTACATCTCATCTACCATCGAAAGGCGGTCGTTTGACGATAGAGAATCGGTTCCAAGGCATACTGTGAGACCTTTCTGCATCATCATAGGCACATTGCCAATCTTCTTCTCCAAAAACAGGTTCGACTTGGGGCAGATAACAAAATAAGGATTCTTGATAGCACCTTTGGCATAATCCAAATCATCCGCGCTCGAATAGATATTGTGGACAAGCAAAACATTGTCGTAACTAAAATACTCACCCACCGACTGTAACGACGTCTTACCTGTAACAGGGATTGAAGACAAATCCATCGGGAAACGCTCCACTATTTCGCCCGAATGATTAATATATAAGGTGTTTTCGGCTTGCGTCTCCTGATTGTGGATAGAGAACACTCGGCGGTTGTCCTTATTTATCTCATTTATAACGCCGAACAGTTCGGGACA
>JAGCVU010000147.1 GCA_017962175.1 Bacteroidales bacterium
ACGTGTCGCCCTGGCCGTCGGTGATAAGGCTCTGGCTGTACGGCTTGTCGGGGGTGACGTCGGTTACTTGTGGCTCGCCGTTATTATCTACCACCACCGCCTTGAGCCTTCCGTTTTCGGCGTAAAGGTAGTCAAATTTTTGATTAATCAAAATTGTGTCGCGGATTTTGTTGGGCGAGTATGAACGTTAAAAATTGGTCACCAAATCCAATCCTTGATTTTTGTAAAATGGAAATTTGCGGTCGCTTGAAATCAGAGGCATTCCCATTGTTATGGCGTGGGCTATGATGATGTGGTCAGACGGGTCGTAATGATTTTCGGCTTCGTTGATTTGAAGTTTGGCCATCCGATTGACCACATAAGAATCAACTGGCAATATGATAATATTACTATCAGTAGATAAGGCAGTTACAATATCTTCCGCTTTATTCCATCTGTTGGCGAGCAATTTTTTACTACGATGTGCTACTACAAGTTCCTTGACTGATTCGGCACTAGTATATAGGGTGGTGTCGTAATCATCGACTATTGCTCTGACATCCTTTGTAAGAGAGGATTTATCCTCAATGAGGTAATAGAGAATATTGGTATCAATCATATATCGAGCCATCGTTAGTAGGCATATAGTTTGACTTTGGAATCTGAATCAAAAGAGAAACCTTCTGCAAGTTTTAACGACCCTTGCGTTTTGTTGAAGAAGAGCATCCTCCTTGTCCAAATCCTTTTTTTAACAATCAGCGGCACTTTCTCCCACTCAATATTGTGAAATATTAAGTCGTCAGCCTCCTTATTCTTAGCAAGTTCCTCCTCGGTAAACTCTGGTACGAAAGTATCTATCATAACGTCTCAATTAGTTTTGTGCAACTTTGCATAATTATGTTGCAAATATAGGATTATTTTTTGTTTTATCCAAAAAAACTTTTTTTAACCACAGAAAGCACTAAAAGACACGGATAAAGCATTGTGCAACGGTGTTGCATAATGCTTTGCGAATGGAACGGATACGAGGGGTGATGGGTTGTTGATGTCCGACGAAGGGGGAAGAAACATTTGGTGTACGTTATAGTTTTATAGAGTGTCTTTGCGTTATCGAATTATTATTTTTGTTTGTACAAGCGGGAGCGTGGGTATTTTAATCTGAGTTCGTTTTCCAAAATGGCTTTTTGTTCTTCGTAAACTTTATATCTATTACTTATGTCGTTTATTTTATCGTCAATTTTCTTTTTTCTATCATCGCTCAATGGTATAGAATCTTTATAATTTGTCCAAAACAAAACAAATTCTTTATAACTCTTAAAATCCTCATCTATAAAATAAATAGAAGAAGCATCTATTTTTAGAAAACTCTTAAGCATATTCGTAAGATTATTCATTATTTCGGATATTGTAATTATGTATCTCTTAAAGTTTAGTATTTGGATATTATATTCTAATAGAGCAAGAGGCTCTGCTACTTTCACCAATTTAAAAAACTCTGTTTCAATTGCCTTTTTAACAATATCAGTAGCAATATTTAAAGAAATAGTATTTCCATAATGATTAACGATGTCAGAAGATATATTGTCTATTAAAATAGATTTGATTGTAGGCAATTGTGATAAGCGAGTTTTTATATCATCTTCTAACAATTTGATTGTCATTGAGTTTTCCAAACTATTCTTCGTTTCGCTGTTTACGGAACTATTTATTATACTAAAAATCCTTGTCGCTACGATTTCAAAATCCATTTTAGTCCATATCACATCAGAATTAATACCCCTATTTTTATAAATACCTTCATATCCTCCAAATCCAAATGATGATATTTCCCTTGAGATATCGATTGCATTGTTGCCATCTATTTCTTCTATTTCAAATTCATAAACTCCCATTCCATATCCGTTCAAAAACACTTGAAGATATCTTTTCTTTTGAAAATCAAATAAAATCCATTCTGTTAATTTATTATTTATTATCCCTTTAAATAGTCTATGATGTATTTCTTTACAAACAATATAATGGTCATATTTATATAATAACTCATTCCTGTAACTTTTTAACAATGGAGCATCTGATGCATAAATATAAATCAATCCAATAAAAAAAACAGAAAAGATTATAATCAATTCAAGATTCATAGTGTAAATACCATACACTAATGCGAAAATTGCTACCAAAAGGCGACGAGCCATCGTGAAATCAATTCTCTGGGAATTCATAATATTCGTTTTGAGAAGATTGAAATTCTATTAAATATTTTTCATAAAGTTGTTTTATACGAAGTAAAGATGCATCTATTTCTTCTTTCGTTTCTGCGGGCAACTTGTCTGACATTTTAATCAACTTAACAATTTGATTCTTTGTCACGGCATCTATTGTGTTAATTTTGTTAATTTTATTTGCGGAATTACTCCATAATGCTAAAAATACAGAATAATAATTGAATTTTGCTTCAAATAAAACATCCATCAATAAACAACCCCCTCTATCATTTATGGAAGAAATTGTATTAAAGAGATAATCTTCACCTATACTTGGAGCACCAAGATCACCAACTACTGATTTAATATATTGCTCAAAATCTACCACAGCCAAAATGAAAGTTGAAATAGATTGAGCCAATGCTTTAGTCGTCATTGTTGACAAATCTGTTTGTAAGGCTTGCGCTGCTATCTGTTTTGCCATCTCTAATGACATTGCTTCACCAGAGGCTTCAATGATATCTTTGGCTATAGTATTAATTAACATTGCCTGAATTTTCTCAAAGTTTTTCAAAGAGATTCTAATACTCAATCGTTTACTAACGGTCTGAGCCAATTTATTAGCGGCAAAAAAACTCGTTCTTGTTGACATTGTATTTGTAAATGCAGTTCTGGCTTCCTTGGTAATTTGATTTACTATCGCTCGTTTAATTGTACTTTTTGATATTCCAGTAATTCCAGATAGTTGATATGCGCCTACCACAGCCGAACATATGATAAAAAGGTCGGAAATATTATCAACTAACGTTAAATTATATTGTGTGTTACATATCATACTGAATAAAAAGGCGGGTAACATCACTTTAGTTCCAGGTTGAATTTTTTTTTCCAAAAATGATGGCACATTGTCAAAAACTACATACACATAGTCAAATGGATTATATTCATATTTTTTATCAAGTTCAATAAGATTATAAGCCGTTTGATATATGTCATAGATCGAACTAAACGGACCAAATGAAGTTGATAATATAGTACTTTTTGTAGTCTGTTCTGAAAAAACGATACGATCTGAACTTTCGAAATCTGCTAAAATATCTACCCCTTCTATCCAAATAAACGTAGTATTGTCAGCAGATTGGATTTTTGTTTCGCCAAGATAGGTCTTCTGATAAATAGCACATATTGAACAAATAAAGTCAACATAGTTCGCATTATCTATATGGTATGCTAACTTTCCAAACAGGTTATCTTTTTGAAGGTCTGCGATAAACTGGTCGTAGTCTGATTCTCGGATACACTTAATTGCCTCTAAAACGATAAATTCTTGCACAATACTCATTGTAATATTAGAGATGCTCTTTATGATATGCAGCAAAGTTGAATAATCAGCTAATTTGCCATATTTATGTATATAGTACTGCCAGAAAAAAAATTTGTCTGTGTCTGACATCGTTGTGATTTCTGTATTATGGACATCGTTCTCTTTCTGCTTTACTCTTTGCAAATTACCTGATTTAATAAAATCTTCCAATATTCCTTGTTTTTCGCCTGTTAGTTCATTAAAGAATATATCCAGTTTTTTCTCGAAATATATATAATCATCAAGTGTCCATAAAGTATTGTCGCATAAGTAATCGAGTGTAACAACATTAGTAAACTTATTAAACTCATCAGGAGACAAATTACTATCTGACAATAAATTATCAAAAATTTTGGCTATACGCCACAAAATATTTTTTTCATCAATTGACATTTCCGATAATTTATGTTTTTCAATAACCTTCTCATAAAAGTTCCTAGCATAATCGGTTTTAAAAGACACCTCATTATCAAAAGGATGCCAACCAAAATCTGTAAACTCATAATCAAATCCATCCAATGTACATAGGCCCTCTGCTGTATAGTCAGATTGGCTAATCTCATTCTGCTGAGCATCTGTCAAATCAAGTTTAGAATATGGAAGTTGGTATAAATCAATATGACTGGACTCTTTAAATCCAAACAATATATTTTGATCTGGTGTAAGTTCCTTTGAATAAACATCTTTGTAATAAACTTTCTTTGTTTTAGCCTCATCTTCAAAAGCATACATATCTTCAGCAGTAAGAGCCTTTGGATTTAATATTTTAACATATCCCCAAAATTTTACAGATGTTTTATCATTGGAGATAGAATAATGTCCGTAATAATTACCATCTTCAGTAGTAAATTTGGTGAGGACTCCATCTGGACAGAATTTGTGGCTTGAAACAAACGAAAAACTTGTATAATTAGGTGGCAATGTTATAGGCATTCTACCTGGCGAGAGAAATGTTAGTTGCTTTGTATCTTTAAATGTAAAGATGTCTCCGTCTTGATTATCTGTTTCTACGTATTCTTTGGAGAGGCTCTCCGCATCCTCCTCATTCTGCCACCATTTGAATATTTTTCTGCTTGGGTCTTGGATTTGATCCCATTGAAAATGCCAGAGTTCCTCACCGTTGGCATAGTCCATAAGGTTGGCGGTTTTGCCAGAGTTGTTTGAATTTTCAAACACGTGCTCAAGATTTCCGATACCGTGCCCAAGTTCGTGGGCGATGGTGTGAGGCGAGCCGCCATCGTAGATGAAACCAGCATTGTAGCCACGCGGCATATAGCCCGATACGGGGGTGCCGCTACCGTCTTTTTTGTCGGTGACGTTGTCGATAAAGAAAAGATAGTAGACTCCGTCTGTCATCTTTTTCTCCTTTTCGTAGGCTTGTAACACTTTCTTCTGGTCGTCGTTATAGACGGTTAAAACGCCGCTGCCGCCGTGAGAAAAGGATGTTAAATTAGGTATTTCAATTTTGTCGGAAAGAATTTCAAACTCTACTACTGCGGGTAGAAATACTTTGTCTAGGGACTCTTTTATTTCTTTGAAACTTTCTTTATGATGCGCACCGTTTACCATTACCAAACATACTTTTATCGGCTTTCGCTTGTAAACGTTCAGCATCAATTTGCCTATCTTCTTATCGCCTCTATAAGCGTAGATATAGTTTGTGTCGGCTTGGCTTGTGCCTGTGAAATTTAGGATGTTTCCTTTGGATAATTTTAGTGTTACTCCGTATTTGTCTTTGAAGATTACGCTGTCGGCTTGGGGGTATGAGCCAAAGTCTACTTTCACCTTGTCGTTTGTGCCGCTTTCTACCGATTTGTAGCGAAGATCATAATTATCGCTCAAATACGGGTAATATTCTGGGCCTGAGTAAATTCCTTTTTTATTTGACACTTTATCAAATCCGTAAACTTGCTTATCAAATGCATCAAACTGAACAATCCACTCCCCTAACGAATCCAGCTGTCGGTGGTATTCGTTGAGTAGGTGGCGGTCGTCGCCTGCAAATATGTATTCCTTTACGCCCATTACTTGTCCTTTTTTGGATACTACTAACGTGTCACCCTGGCCGTCGGTTATCAGACTCTGGCTGTACGGCTTGTCGGGGGTGACATCGGTTACTTGCGGCTCGCCGTTCTTATCTATAACCACCGCCTTGAGCCTTCCGTTTTCGGCGTAAAGGTAGTCAAATTTTTGATTTATCAAAATAGTGTCGCGGATTTTGTTGTCGGTGGCAGCCATATGAGCGTTGTTGACCAACTCGTGAACGTATTTTTTTATCTCCTCGGGGTCGGCTACAAAGCCGGGGATGTCCTCGCTGCGGTAGCGGGTGGTGAGGATGATGTTGTCGGTGTTGATTTTGGTGTCCCAGAAGTCGCAGAGTATCTTGGCTCCGCTCCAGCAGTCCATTATGGCGTAGAACTTGCCGTCGAGGCTGCCGTCGGGCTTGGCGGTGGCTTTGATTATCTCGTAGCGGCTGTCGCCGTTTTTTGATTCCACTATTTCGCCTTCAAAAAATGTGGTCTTGAGTTCCTGGTTGGCTATCTCGCGGTCGGGGAACTGCTTGCCGCACTCGAAGTCGACTTTTTTCTCGGGCTGCACATAGGCTTCGCTCCATGGCGAAAAATCTGATATGCGGTTCATATCGTTGTAGCATACGGCTTTTACTCGTAGTTTTATACGGTAGTCGTAGTCGGGCGCGGTTAGCAGCACCGAGTTTTCTTGCTGTGTGGCTGATATGGTGGTGTCGCGTTTGTAGTCGTAATATTCTACTATATATTTGGTGTGGCTATTGTCGTGTGTCCATGTGTATTTGATTTGTTTGCCGGTAACTTTGTTTTTTAGTCCCGATACCGGCACGGGCGGATTGAGATACTGAAACTGAAATACATCGCTTTCGCCGTCGCGCTTGAAGGGGAGTTTGTGGTCGTCGTCGTAAGCTGTTACACGCCAACAATATTTTTGTCCGATTTTAAGTTGGAGTAGTTCGGGCATATAGCTTTTTTGGGTGACGAAGATATCGTCATCGACAAATATGGGGTTGTTTTGCTTAACGTAGGTTTCTACGGTGGTGGCGTTTATCACTTCCCAAAGTTCAAAACGGTAGCGGATTTTTGGGTCGGTTTTACCGGTACGAAGCCACTGAAATGATATTGTGGGCTTGGTGGTGTATTGTTCAAGGTCGGAATTATTGACAGGAAACTGCAATGTGGGGTAGTTGAATTGGTCGATGTGAAGGTACATTTTGGCATCGTTGGATATTTGTCGCGATATGGTGCGTGCATCGTAGCACACCACTTGCAGTATGTAGTTGCCTTCTACTAATTGTCCGTTTTGATAATAACTCGACTGGTTGGCGTTGTTGAAATTAGGCAGAAAGTATTTCTCCAAATCTAATTTTTGTTCTATGATTGACTGTCCGTAACCGATGTCGAATGTTTTTAGGCCTGTCTGTATTTTGTTTTCGATAGAATTGCCGCGTCCCGAGGCGGGATATAGTCGCACTTTTACCGCCACAGGCAGGTTGGTTTCGTTGCGGTCGAGGCACTGAAAGGTAAACATCAGTGTGCTTGTAGGACTGCATAAATCCGACAATGATGCCGAAATGTCGCTATTGCCGCTTATGGTTACTTTGATGGGGTACACTTTGGTCTGTGCCTGTAGGCTTAGTGAGGCAAGCAGGGTGAGGAGTAATATAGAAAGTAGATGGCGCATGGTATATATCTTCTGTCAGTGTTATTTTTTGTAAATAAAATTAGCTTTTATAGTTTCAGAAACCGTGTTTTTGCCCGGCATTCTGTAAATTATTTCGTAAGGATAACTGCCGCTTGAGAAACTTTCGGCGTTGTTGTAATCAACAATACGTTTTTCAAGAGGATTCAACCACATATTGGATTCCGACTTGCGGAGCAGCTTAATGCGAGTTTCACGCACATCGTCGTCGAACTGGAAAAGGGCACAATAGTGTATCGAACCTCTTGAAAACAATCCTGTAGGTTGCCCGGTTTCTATTTCTGAATTTTCAAGTCTGAAATAGTTGTGCTGACATTCCCTATTGTTGTTGATTTCTATGGCATCGTAGGGCGGAAATTTGTACGGGCGATCTTTTTCTCCGTCGTTGATGTTATATGTGGAATAATACGATTTGTAAATGGAGTTGTTGTACCAATTGGTATTAGCAAGATCGATATTGAATGCTATCAACGGCTCTATTTGGGCAGTACCTCGCCATTCCACACCGTCGAAGAAATCATCAGAGGTAACATTTACCGAAAGCGAATGTCGCCATGTGTCGGAACCCACGCTCAATGCATCTCCGTTGACTATGCCAAGACTGTTGATTTTTTCGGAGAACTTGTTGAAGTGGCTTGTTTTAAAATGCAATGTGCATATGGTTTCAGTTTCCAGCTGATTGAGCGTGCCTGTGGCTGAGGTATGGCGTACTTCAATAGTTTCGTTTTCATTTTGTCCCTGCACCTGTGCGTATGATTTGTCTACGTTTTGGTCGATGCTGGAAACAGTGGTCAATGGTATATTTTGAATTTGCAATTGATATACGGTATTGTTTTCCAAGCCTAAATCGGCGAGACTAAATGTTATTTCCGACTGTTCGCCGGGTACTTCTGACGATTGTTTTATGCCAAAATCTATCTCTTTGTAATAGCCTTTTTTGTTGGTTATCACAACTTTCTGTTTAAAACCTTGATGTGCCTCAGGTCTGAAAAGATATTGATAATTATACATCAAGCAAATATATCCGTCGTTGCTTTGATTTTTGTAAAAATTGTACATCATATTTTCGGGATACGAGCAGATAATATGCTTTGAATCAATTGTTCTGGGGCGTTCGCCTGAAGTAAAGTTTACTGTCATATCTTCAAAATATGCCGACCCGCCGTCGTCTGTAACCGGCTGCCATTTTCCGCCTATTCTTTGCTTAAACAGCAATTTGATGTACACTTTATAATTATGTTTGGTGTCGAACGGTTCGGTAGGATTGTACACTACAGTGAGTCCGTCGGAAGCTTTATTGATTTTGCCCGGCACCTTGTTGCCTGTAGTATTGTCGATTACTTCATAGTTCTCAATTTCTATAATGTAATGTTGATTGTTGCCATTGTCGTCGAGCATTTCAAATTCATGATCTACCGGTATATTGAGCACTGCTTGCGGCGATGCAAACACATTAACGTCAGACTCTCCGTCGGATGGTGTTAATGTAGATAATATGCTTTCGCCCAAAAGGTCGTTGCCTTTTTTCACTTCGCAGCGTTCGCCAAGTTCTAAATCAATAGAGCAGCTGCCTTTGACCAAACCGCCCAATAGGCTATAAGAGGTGTTTAGGTTGCCAACAAAGTAAAACGGGTTGGGACCCATACCTGTCATCACAGCGCCGGCGTGCAAATCTAAGATGTTAAACTTGCGTTCTTTTCTAAATACTTTCACTTTTAAGCCCACAGCGGCATTAAGATACGCCCACAACTGTGCCTGAGCATACCAGCCATCGATTCCGATTGTACCTGTACGACCTTTGCAATGGGCATTGGGTCCGTAGTTGGTAAGCAAAAACTCGGCTCCCGCTCCCACATCAAAACTTGCATAAAATGGTTTAGGATTGATTTCCGCTCCGGCTTCGAAACTCAATCCGAATGCTACGCCCTGACCCGTGGACATAAAATCCATATTTCTGGAATTCAAATATTTATCTTTCTTATCTTGAGCCAAACTGCCCCAAACTTTGTCGGGCGGATTGGGCAATGGCGGTATCTTGTTGCCCAGCATAAAATATCCCTCGGTTTTTAACAGATTGAGCACGCTTACACCGCATTTGTTGTCGGGTGAACCAAGGTGAACATACCAATCTTTGGTGCCAAACAATGCTTTGGCTTCTACCATAAGATTGTCTTTGCCTGTGCCGTGTATAAAACCGGCGTCGAGATAGGTTTTTAAATCGGCAAAATATGTTTTGTTGGTGGCATCGTATTTCATTAAAATAGAAGCCGTTAACACACCGTCTTGTTTATTTTCCGGAATTGTTAAATCGCTGGAGGTTTTGAGATGAAGTTTGCCCAAGCCGCCTTCGCTTTGCATTTCCGTTACTTTTGACATCACATTGTCTTTAAATTTCGACAAGCTTTCGGGTTGATTCATAAATGCCACGTCGCCGTTGATCTGAAAATAATTTAAGCCCCAATTCTCGTTGAACTGAATATCAAAAGAGGTTTTGGCATTTACGGCATTTTCCTGACCTACAAAAAAGCGTGCCGATGCCAAGAATCCAAATCCTACTTTCTTGTCGGGTATGTAGCATATTCCTGACAGGGCTTTACCAAATTCGTTGTTGTCGGTGGTTTGATTCATGTGGCGATACATGCCTCCACCCAAGCCTTGAACTGTGATGCACGGCGGTATGGTAAACAGTCCTGATTTTTTTTCGCCGTATAGGTCTACAAGAAAATATTTAAACTGGTCTTTTTTGCCAAACACCGTTACAGCGTCAAATTTCCAATCATTCATCAACGAAAGACTAACATCTCCTCTGAAACCGTTGCCGTAGGTTTCGTCGCCGCGTTTGAGTTCCAACGATCCTTTTATGCCGAAAAACGGTTGCTGATATGCCACTGATATTTTCGACACATTTACTTGCTTTATCTTGTAATTGTCAAAATCGCCCACTATTTCAAACGACCCGTCGCCGGTGATTGTGCCGTTTAACGATACCATGGCATCAAATTTTATCGACTCGTCGTTTTGTTTAACATTCGACAACGAAAATTCAAAGCCGGCAATTTTAGGCATCTCTACATCGTTTAAACCCGACAAATTCCAAGTGCCTGGCTGAAACACCGGTTTCTCACGACTGATTTTCATGCCTTCAAATTCAATTTCGGGCAGTTCCAATGAAAGTCCGTCTTTCGACAACGGAGCATTGATTTTGATGGTGCCGGATGCACTAATGGTGGGATAAAAGCCGCCGTTTTTGAGGGCTATTTCGATATACGAATGGTCGTTGAGCATCAATGAAGCGCCAAAAACATCAAAACTATGTTTGCCACTTATGTTGCATTGAAACTCAAAACTTTTTTCAGCTTTATTGTATTCGGCGGTATACCCTAATTGTGAATATTCGCCAAACGGAGGAATGTTTAACAAACCGGAAAATCCTGCACCTTCTATTTTGTTTTTCAAAATGTTCAGCCCAATTGTCGACACTTTGAGGTCCCATTTTTTGGGGTCCACTTTACAATCTTTGCAAAGTTGCTCTACTTTGGCTTCAGCTGTTATGCCATAACGGTCGATAATAAACTGGCTGCATGATATCGCCGTTCGGTTTTCGGTGTTGATTTGTTTTACTTGCACTTTTGTAGGGTCGGGTATCGACGATTGGTCGGTTTCCAATGCCGGCGGCAAATATACCTGAGCTTTTTTTATTGCCAAACCGCGCCACAGGTTGCGATCATCGTCGCTGTGAAAATATCCGTTGGGAAATGCTGCTATTTGCGGTGTGGAAAATTCGCTGAAGTCTACTGTTATATCTTCGATATAAAAAAGAAAATCTTTTAAATCGGGCAACTCAAATGCCATTTTGGTATTTATCTCAAATACGAAATCCGAAAAATCGGTAAAGGTAAGTTTGGTATTAAACTTTGGTTTTGGCATAGGAGTCATATGCTCATCATAAAAATTGATCGACTTGGTGGTAAACTCCAATGTAGCATCCATACAAAACTGTGTAATGCCGTCGCAATCAAATTCGGCATACGACCCTGAATTAAATGTAACGGTAAACTTGTCGCCAAATGGCAATACTATCGGGCGTATAAGTTTCAATCTGCCCGGCATTTGAGGTCCGCAACTGCCTGATATTGTTATATACGTTTCAAATCCAATGGTGGTAGTGGAATCTATCGGTATCACCAATGTCATATAGGCTTTGGCTAATGAGTCGCTCTCGTGCGACAACTGCTGCACTACAATCTCATAATCGTTTAAATTGCTTTTGATACCTATCGGCAAGGGCACTTGGGTGTTTTCTGCCAAGTTTTTGATTTTGTCGATATAGTTGGCCAGCTCTTTTACCTTGCAGGCGGTTTCGATGGCATTGGCAAGACGGCGGTCTTCTGACACCGGCTGTGTGGCGTCTTGCGACTCCTTGGCTTTTTGCCGTGCCTCGTCAACTATGGAGTTAATTTCTTGGTTGTTGACATTCTGTGCCAACATATTATTAAAGGACAGCATCAA
Source organism: Bacteroidales bacterium (assembly GCA_017962175.1). Lineage (GTDB taxonomy): Bacteria > Bacteroidota > Bacteroidia > Bacteroidales > UBA3824 > UBA3824. Next base: position 11,782 of record JAGCVU010000147.1, read on the forward strand.
AAATGCCACCGCTATTATGGTCAATATTCTTTTCTTAGTGGTTTGTTTCATCTTCTTGTTTATTTTTTTCGCGATTTATGATGTCAAAACTGAGCGCGTATCCCAAATTCATTGTCAGCCTTTCATTTTTTCTGCCTTGCAACTGCGAACTGTTAATGTAGTTGAGCGAAAAACTAAAATTGTGGCTTTTCTTTAAGGTGTACGACAACGACAACCGTCCGTTAACAACATTCGACGTTATGCTGTCCATTTTGGTATATGCGTGTGTGCCTGACAGAGAGGCTGATACTTTGTCAAACAATGTTTTGGTGAAGCTTACGCTTGTGGTGTACATGTCGGTAATCTGTGTAGGCATTTCGGTGCGGTTGTAGCCGAAGGTGATGCTGGCCGACATTTTTTGCGGTATCAGCGACAGATTGTATCCCACATTGCCGTTGTATATTTTAGAATTGGCTGAGGTGGTGTCGTAGCGCTGATGGTCTGAGGTGGTCTGATACATAAAGCTTGCCGAGATGCTGTTGCTGGCGGTCTCGGTGTTGCTGAGCATATAGTTTAACCCCACATTGGTGGTATTGTTGAGCCGTGAATATTCGGTGGTGTCAAGATTTTCAAATTCGGTGGTTCTGATTAGTTCCTCATACTTGTTTCGCAAGTTGAGATACTGCTGATTGTTGTTGTACGATATGTTGAAATTGAGTTTTTCGGTAATATTGCCGCTCGCTGCCAAATTGATGGCCACGCTGTTGTCGGTGGATATTTTCTGCTTATCAAGATTGTCGTGACGCAAGCCCACATCGCCGGTAAACGATATGCGCTTAAACAAAAGGGTGGCAAAATTAACAGTATACGCCTCTTCGTCTTCGGCAAAATAGTATCCGCCCAAGGTTTCGTAATTTGGCGGTATTCGGCTGTAGCCGAATCCTACCGACTGATCGCCCAAATGATAACTTATGGCTATGTCAAAGGCGTGATAGTAAACTTTTTCGCCATAGTATTCCAACAATATGTCTGAGGGATGATTATCTACGGTGTCGAGATGCGCCATATTTTTGTTTAGCATACTTAAACCGTATTCGCCCGAAAGGTCAAGATTCTTCCACAAGGTGGTGCTCAACCTCACCGAAGTGGCCACATTATCTTTGGGTTCAATGTACTGCTGTTCGTATCCGTTGAAACTTATAGAATGCATGTCATCTTTTACTTTGATAACATCAAATCCAAGTTGATATTTTTCGTTTTTGTAGCCGATTTTAAATCCGCCGCCCATACGCTTGTACGACGGCTGTGCGTTGGTAGAATCGGGTTGCACCGCTTTGCGCATTCTGCCATAAAAGCCCTCAATATGCCACACGTCGCCTTCATACAAGGCTCCGGCACCAAGATAGTCGTGTCCCGACAATGTATATTTGCCAAAGCTCATACTGTTGTATCCCATATACACCGTCAGTTTTTTGTAATTGGGCGCAATGGAAAATCTATTGTAGGGCAACGCCAAATTTTTGGTGAGCACATTGTTGGTGTATGCGAATGTGAATGGCACGTTCAAAAAGCCAAACAATTGGGTGCTGATGCCACCCGACAGGTAATAATAAAAACGGTCGGTGGTAAGGGTGCTGTCCTCAAGCAATTCGCTGGTGGTGTTCACTGATAGATTGCCGCCCATTTTTACCAGATCGGATTTTATAATGCTTTCGATATTCTGTGTATACGCCCCCGGGGCTACAAATATGAAAATCAACAGCAACAGAAACCCGAATATCTCTTTATTTAATTTCATATCTGTTGTTTTTTACATCTCGGTTTTAACTTCGTTGCTCAATTGGGTTTCGGTGGCATCAGTATATACCACCCTGATACGGTAAGCGTAATGTTTGCCCATTACTAAATTCTTATCCTCAAATTGGTCGGCATCTTTTACCATTGTGTAATAATGCAGCGGCTTGTCGTCGGTTTTGCGATATATCAAAACCTTGTCTACCGGTTTGGAGGCATCTTTGTTTGACCATTTCAGGGTAATGCTGTTCAACGTTTTGGTATTTTTCAACTGCCAGTCGGATTCTTTCTGCCCGGGTATTTCTATGGCTTTGAGTTTGCTTGCCGAATGGTTGCCAAATGCGTCGAGTGTTAACACCTTATAATAATACTCGCATCCCGGTTCGGCGGTTTTGTCAAGATATGTAAGATTGTTGCCGCCGGGCATAATGGTTAATGTGTCAAACACTTCGGCTGAAGATGTGCACCTCAGCAGTGCATACGATGCCACATCTTTTGATACAGATGCGTTCCAAGATATTGCTACGCCGTTTTTGTTTTGTTCAATATTGGTAATCATCGACGGCTGCGGCGCTACTATGTCGTAACGCTCCACTTTTAGCGTAGGCGACAGTTCGCTTTGATTGCCACGTGCATCCACGCTTTTGAGCGAATAATAGATATGGCGCGACAATGTGTTTAAATTTACTGTGTCTACATAATAAGTGTCGGTGAGCATATTGGGCGCAAGCATCAGAAAACTTTCGCCTTCGGAATTTTTTCTCAAAAGCCTGAAGCCTATCACATCCAATGTATCAGGATTTTGCCACGACAGCCACACTCTGCCCAAGCTGTCGCAAAAGCCGGTAGGCGCTGCCGGTGGATCCGGCGGAATACTGTCGATTGTAAGGCAATAATATGGATATGGGTTGTACTTCTCTTCTGAACTATTGAATACCGAAATATAATAATAATTGTCGGGCAACGGATGCCTATCTACAAACCTACGCTGATTAACATCGGTGACGGTAGCTATGCAGTTGCTGATAGTTTCAGCACTATGTGCACGATATATTTTAAAGCCGTCTACTTGTCCGGGTTCATTCTCGGCATCAAACTTCCAATTGAGCTCCACGCCTTCGGTCAAGGGGTTGGCTGTGGTGATTTCGGCGTACTGAGATATGGGTTTGGTGTTTAATATAGACGACGATGCCGACGGAACACTCTCGTCGGAAAACGAATCTACGCCTACTATTCTATAATATACCGATTGTGTGGCTATTGCGGTAGTGTCGGTATAATAATTGTTTTTTCGCGACGACTTGGTTACTGCTATGGGTTCTTCGTTGAGCCTTTCAAAATTCTTGTTATCGAAGCTCCGCTCCACATAATATCCTATAAAGGTGTTGCCATAATTGTTTTTCCACATTACATCCACACCTTTTTTATCAAAAAAGACGTCAGGCTTTTCAGGCTGTGTATTCACCACCATGTCGGCAAGATAGCCGAATGTGCGGGCGGTGTCGCAATACAGGCTGTCGGGCATGGCAAATGTAATACGGTATGAGTACTTTTCGTTTTTCTTTGCCGTTTGGTCGGCATAATACAGACCCATATATTCTGCCACCTCTTTGTTCATATCGGCGCAATAGAGCGAAAAACCAAACCGGTTTTGCTCTTGCTGATAGTTTTTGTAAATACCTACCGGCGAAGTGCTTAGCACAGCATCTTTTTCGCCGAAAATACATTCTCCGGCTATGGCAAAGTATTTTTCGTCTTCGCGGCGTTCCCAGTCAGACAATGGTTTCAACCGCATAGAATGTGCCAGCACCACGGTTTCAACCGGAATCAGCTGCTTGCCGTCTCTAAAAATGGTGATACGCTCAAGTTTGTAGCCGAATTCGTTGCCGTGTCGCCAAGCACCAAGGTTGCAGGGTGCCCATCGCAGTTCAATAGTGTTGCCGGTTTGCTTGCTTATGATGTTTAAATTGTCTTGCGCCATCAACGGCGAGTACAAGCATAGGCATAGCATTAGAAGTAGTAGTAGTAAAAATCTCTTGTTAGTCATACTTGTTAGTTTTGGCGGCAAACGTATATATTTTTTTGTAAACAAAAAAAAAAAACGATTAATATTTTAAAAATATTTGAAACATTAAAATTTTATCTCTACATTTGCCCCCACAATAAACACTAACTTTAACTAAATAGATAAAAAATGAATAAAAATCTCTTTTTGTGCGCTGCTATGGCGGCGGCTGTGTGGTTTACTGGATGTAACTTGGAATGACTTAGGTCAAAAGAATTATGCCAATTATTGGAGAGGCGTAGCTGTTCGCCGGTAACTAAAATTAAATAAATCATTTAACTAACATAAAACTATCTAAAACAATAGTTACCATAGTTTTGGATAGTTTCACAAACAAGATATATATCGATATGAAAAAACTAATACTACTATCTTTATTAATTATTGGATGCTTAACCAATTATGCGCAGGATAACACTCAGGTTTATGTGCATTCTTTTTACAAAGTAACGATTCATAAACCTCAACGTGGTGCAAACAGGAGAGGAGACAGAAAAAAATTAAATAAAAATGAAATTGAATATAGAATTATTACTGATAATAATATAAAAACTTATACAGAAACCAAGGCACTATCCAAGATGTCAGATATCGTTGAGTATCTCACAGAAGAACCTAAATCATTATATCATTATTCATATCAGAAAATTGGGAAATGGCCACACGCAACCGACTTAGGCCCTGAGAAGTGGGAACATAAATTTATAGAAGAAAAAGAAAGAACTTATGGCACTGGAATCGGTTGGGATTATGTTGATCATGGTAAGGTTTCTATTTTTAATTATGGAGTAAGAGTTTCTTACGAAATATTCAGATGTGAAAGTGGATATGCAGGAAAAAAAATTTGTCCGGGAACAGAACTTAATTTCAAATATTCCTTTGAATTACCGTTTCACACATCTGTTTATTTAGTAAACAATAATAATACTAAAAAATTATTAAAGGTATTAACAAAAGATCAAACTGAATTTACATATACAGTGTCAAATGAAGACATAACTGATTTTATCGGATTTAATGAACCTTTTGACATACGCATTATGGCCGGATCTGACAAATCATTATTTGTCAAACCATCGTTTATTGTTGGCATAACTCATTTTCAAGGAATCAAAGACTACGTTCAATTCGAAAAGCCATATATAAAAGACAATACAGTAGTAATACCAGATGATAAAGAAGGGCTCAACAAAAATTGCAATTTTATTTTATCAGGCAAAACTATCAGTCAAGCTTACAATGCTCCAAATCAAAAATGGATACCCGAAGGCAAGTACCAATTACAGATTAGTGATAAAAACGACATATATTGTCAAGTAAACCTTGACGCATACGTGCCTAAAGTTGAATACAATTATCTTGATGATGCAAAACAACACACTCATTGGCATAGTAAGGACTACATACAAGCTATAAATATGAAGATGTACAACGACGGGCAAGAATATCCAAGTATTGATATAAATCCAGACTCAAAATACACCAATAATTTTGAATGCATACCTGGAAATAATAACGAGATAAAAAAAGATCCGATTGTAGTGTATAATGATAATAATGCAGTAATAAAAGGTTGGGACGAAAAAGAAGATCCAATCTTCAATACATACGATGATTTATATGCCACCCCATATTACATTTCTTGCAATCCCGATTTAGACAGTATCATAATTGTACCAAATGATATCAAACACTCAATTTATACTATCATCAGCACGCAAAACGTCGATGACGAAAAAGAAGACGATGAAACCGATGACGACGAAACCGACGGCAACGAAATATGTAAACTCAAAGAATATCCGCCAATTACAGTAGATTTTTTGGAAGACAAACCAGCGCATTGCTCTTACGACACGCTCAAGGTTAATATTAAGAGCATTACTGGTGGACTGACTGATGGTAAATTAACTACATCTTTTAATGATTTTAAATACCAACTTAAACTCTACAACACAAATAACGAAGAAATTCCTCAACCAACAGGAACAACGACAATACCAGAAGATGGTATGATAACAATACCAGATGATGGTATTATAGATATACCGAACTATAATCATAAGGAATATAAATACACGTTGCAGTTTTATGACGCAAACATTTCTGATGAAGATGCAGAACACGGCGGCAAAGAAGCTCGCAGTTTTACTACAAGCGAAAAACAAGTTGTAATGCCCGAAGCATTATTTATCCCCGCCCCCTCAATCTCCCATCCTCTTTGTACTTTCGACAGCAACGGTTCTATTGCTATTAATACAGCGGATGTAACTCTCTCCTATCCGGGAAAAACTGCCCATTATACTTGGTCGGTGATAAAAGGTGATGAGAAAAATCAGACAACAACATCTATTGGTCTTGGTCCTACTATCAGCGATCTGCCAGCAGGTTTTTACCAAGTGGAGTTAAACAACGATAACTGTATTGCCACAGGCTCGTACGAACTTATTGACCCTCCGCTACTGAAGTTCGAATGGGTGAGACCTTCCGACGCCAAATGCTACGGCTATTCCGACGGCTCTATATTCACATCGGTTGTTGGCGGCACAGAAGTTGTCGGCGGCACAGATAGTTACATATACTCTTGGAACGTAGGAGCCACATCCAAAGATCTCTTAAACATTCCCAAGGGCGACTACCTGCTTACCGTTTTGGATGCACACGAATGCAAAATCACTACCGACACAATAAAAATCAGCGAGCCTACCGAGGTAATAAACACCTCCATCGTCCACGATTACAGCATCTGCCAGGATTCGGAGCTCGAAATCGACGCCGGCAGCTTCGCCGACTATATTTGGAAAAATCCCCAAGGCGATACCTTGGACGCCAAAAGCATCCTAACCCTCAACAACGCCTCGCCCGAAGGCGAATACTATCTTAAAACCATCAGAGACGACAACTGTTTTGCCGAAGACCTCATTAACATTACGCAAAGCAAGGAGTCGCTGACAATGAACTTCCTGCTGCCGTCAGACATTTACAACGACGACCACGCCAAAATCGTGGAGACCTCGAGCCACGAGCTTGACTCGCTCAAATGGACGTTTTCTGAAAACCTCATAGGAGATTTTCCTAAAGATTCCACCACGCTCACTATCAGCACCAACGCACTCGACAAGCTTTCCACTTACAAAATCAAGCTTACAGGCTACTACAAAGGA
>JAGCVU010000148.1 GCA_017962175.1 Bacteroidales bacterium
CAGTAGCATCGTCGATAAACTTGTAAGCAAGACCCAACGGTTTCATACCGTAACCCATAAACACGTTACCAAACTGAATGTGGTGGGTTTTGTTGAAATTGTATTTTACAAACACATCGCGAAATGAGATTGTAGTGGCTTCTGCTTTACTGTTATATGCAAAGCACAATTCAACTTTGTAGTCCCACTTGTCGAGGAATTTACCCGAAACACCAAGACGGGTATCGTTTACAGCCACGCCGTTGTCGGGTTTTGAACCGTCGGCCTTTTCGTTGAGAAACGAACCGAAGTCAAAATTAGTACGTCCAATGAGTTTTAATGAGAAATTGTCGTTTTCGGGAACGACAGTGATTTGAGCCTGAGCCTGATAGGTTAATGTGGTCAAGGCAACCGCCGACAAAGCGGTGAACAATTTTTTACCTAATTTTTTCATATTTCTGTCTTAATTAATGTTAATAATCGATTTTAAATTTTGGTGCTGCAAAAATACTGCAAAAAATTGTTAAAATAAAATGTATTTTTTCATTATTAAGTATTGACAGTATAAATCACTGATTATCAGCGTGCAAATAATTTATCAAACTCTTTCATATAAGCAAGTCCGTTGGGCACATAATTTTTGTCGTAGGTTTTGTATTTGCCGTCTTTGGGTACAGGTCGTCCGGTGTTGTGTATATGAAAAGCATCGGCGTAACGCCCTTTGCGAATATAATCGCCGTAGGTGTCGTTGATCCATTTTACGCCGTAATATAAAGAATTGTCGCCACGGAGGTCTTTTATACTGATACCGAGGTGAATACACTTGTAGCCCATGAGCTGAAACGGTCCCCACGACGAGGCAAGATTTTTTAGCGCATCGTCCGAAGCATTTGAAATATCTTTGTATGATATACTTTCAAGGTCTGATTTCTTTTTGGCACGTACGTCTTTAAGTTTGTTGAATACGTGTTTTTCAAATCTCGGCGGAACGTCTTTTTTGCCCGAACATTCCAACATAATCAGCGACATAAGGTACGACGGCGAAATGTCAAACTCGCGGGCAAGGCGTTTTACATCGCGTCCATAGTTGTTGTAAGCACCCTTAACGCCACCGGCATCTTCGCTTTTTGTTTTATTACCTCCGCTAAAAACCACAAACAAAACTATCACCACCAACGCAGCAACTACAATTTTTACAAAAGAGTTATTGTTTTCAGGTTCGTTTTTCTTTGCTTTTCCTTTTTGTCCTTTTTTGGTTTTAGGTTTCAGTTTCTGTTTGTATTTTTTATAGTCCATCAGTAAAGAATATTTTACCTTTTTGAGGTATTCAATTTTATCGTTAATATATTCGCGCAGCCTCGAGAACATAATTTTTTTTACAAAGTTAATATAAGTTTGCAATTATATAAAAAAATTCCGTAACTTTGAAAACTGATTTTTTTATAACATCATCATAAAAAAACCTGTTAAACTATTATTACAAAGAATATTACATTAAAAATATATAATGGAAAACAATACGGCAGTTGAAACCACCAAGATAAAACTGATATGCACAGGCGATGTACACGGAGCCATTTTTCCATACGATTTTATCGAAAACGAACCCCTAAACACATCATTAGCACAAATTTACACTTATATAAAAGAGCAACGCAGCGTAAAAAGTCAAGAAGTGGTGCTTGTAGACAACGGCGATTTTCTTCAAGGTCAGCCTGTGGTTTACTATTCCAACTACGAAAAGCACGAAGGTCCGCACATCTGCGCCGACGTGATGAACTTTATGGGCTACGATGCCGCCTCGGTGGGCAATCACGATTTAGAAACCGGTCACGAGGTATACGACAACCTTGTGAAAGAGTTTAATTTTCCGTGGCTTGCTGCCAATGCCGTTAACAAAAAAACTGGCGAACCATACTTTGCACCCTACGCGATTATCAACCGCAAAAATGTAAAAATTGCCATCATTGGTATGATTACGCCCACAATTCCCGTTTGGCTACCCGAAAAAATTTGGGAAGGAATGGAATTTCAAGATATGGTGGAATGTGCCAAAAAATGGGTGAAAATTGTAAAAGAAAAAGAAGACCCCGACCTTATTGTGGGACTTTTTCACTCGGGCGTAGATAGCACCTACAACAATCACAGCGATGAAGATTATATGAACGAAAATGCGTCGAACCTTGTGGCTCAGCGCGTTCCGGGATTTGATATAATTTTTGCCGGTCACGACCATCAAGAATTTAATATGGTGGTGCGCAACTGCGAAGGAGGTCGTGTGATAATTCTCGACCCCAAAAACTGCGCTAAACTTGCTGCCGTGGCATCGGTGCAAATCAAGAAAGAAAACGGCAAACTCGTGGACAAAAAAATCACCGGCTTGATTATGGAGATGAACTCTTGCGAGCCCGACCGCGAAATGATGAAGCGTTATGCCGACTACATAAAAATGATAAAGCATTATGTATCAAAACCTATTGCCAAGTTTACCCGCACAATTTCGTCGCGCGATGCAATGTTTGGCAATTCGGCGTTTGTAGATTTGATACACAGCATACAGTTAGAAGCCACGGGCGCAGATGTGTCGTTTGCCGCTCCCCTCACTTTCGACAGCAAGGTAGACAAAGGCACGGTTTGCATTCGCGATATGTTTAAACTTTATAAATTTGAAAATCTACTTTACACCGTACAACTCACCGGCAAGGAGATTCTCGACTATTTGGAATACTCTTACGGTTCGTGGTTCAACACCATGAGCGACCGCAAAGACCATCTTGTACTCTTTGAGGTAGACGAACGCGGCAACGGACGCACGGCAGGCAAATTTTACAATTATTCGTCGGCATCGGGCATCAACTACACCGTAGACCTTACCAAACCCGCCGGCGAAAAAATTACTATACAAGGCTTTACCGATGGACGCAAGTTTGAACTTAATGCTATATATAAGGTGGCAATAAATTCGTATCGTGGCAATGGTGGCGGCGGACATCTCACCGATGGTTCGGGCATCAGTCACGACGACCTTTTAAAACGCATTATTTCATCTACCGACAAAGACCTCCGCTACATCATTATGCAGCACATTGAGGCTATGCGTATAGTTTCGCCCAAAGCCAAAGGCAACTGGAAAGCCGTTCCGCAAGATTTTTGGATTCGCGGCAGGAAAAAAGATTATCAGATAATGTATGATAATTAGGATTCTGATACTTGAGAGGCTTGATTAGTAGGGTCTTGACGGCAGTCCCAAAAGGCAGAGATAACAATAGTATTATTGTCATAGTCAACAAAATAAACCATTTTACTCAACCTATTAATAAGCACACTGCGATATGTAGTAGCCCGATCATAAAACAAAGGGTCGGGCGCACCAATATCAGGAAAAGACTCCAACACTTTTAATTGTTGCTCAACAGCACACCTAAATTTATTCACAGCATTATTGTCAAACTTAGTTTTAATGTAGTAGACAATTTGCCTCAAAGAAGCCCTTGCTTGTAATTTCCATTTAATGTTCATACAGCAATTTTTTGATATTCTTCGGATGGTTCCGCTGCCATAACTGTATCAGAATCAGTTTTCTCAAAATCAAATGGGCCAAACTCTTCGTCAAAATCACGCCAAACTTCTTCATTGGAAATGCATTTACCTTCGGCATAATCTCGTTCAGCTTCGTCGAGCATTTTATTAATTTCCTCCTTGGTAAATACATGTGTTAAAGGAGGTAATGTTTTTTCTTCGGCGCGATTGTGGAGTCTACGCGAAAGATAAAACAATTCGTCGGCAGAATATGTTTCGGCAAGAAACTCAATAAGATGGTTTAAAACTTTTTTGTTGTCCATAATGGTGATTTTTAGGATGCCAATATACAAAAAATATACGAATCTTATTTCAAAAAGTCTTCAAAATACCTTTCGATTTTTTGGTAGAGGTGAACGCGGTCGTGACCTATCATATTATGTTCATGTCCGGGATAAACAAAATAGTCTAGGATAACACCGGCTTCAATTGATTTTTTGAGCAACATAAGGCTATTCTGCCAAACCACCACATTGTCGATGTCGCCATGAATTACTAACAGACGGTCTTGAAGATTACCTATCTTGTTGACTACCGCAGAGTTGGCATACCCTTCGGGATTTTCTTGCGGAGTATCCATGTAACGTTCGCCATACATCACCTCGTAATATTGCCAATCGCATACAGGTCCGCCGGCAATGCCAGCCTTAAACACGCCCGGATAAGTTGTAAGTAGGTTGATGGTCATAAATCCGCCAAAACTCCAACCCTGAATTCCAATGCGGTTTTTATCTACATAACTCAGTGATTTTAGATATTTTACACCCTCCATCTGGTCTTGCATTTCTAACTCTCCAAGACGACGGTGAATGCAATGTTCATATTCTACTCCACGGTACTCGGTGCCACGGTTGTCCATACTAAATACAATGTAGCCTTGCTGTGCAAAATAGAGCATCCAATACGACGCACCATAAAGCCAACTGCCGTCAATCATCTGACTGTGAGGACCTCCGTAAACGTAATCAATTACAGGATAAACTTTTGTAGAATCAAAATCAACGGGTAGAATCATTCTTCCCGAAAGGGGAAATTTGCCGTCAGCCGATTTGAGGTTAACCAAACGAATTTCAGGCATTTTGAAACCCTCGTATGGATTTTCTTTTTCTTTCAACACTTTAATCAACTGACCATCAATCTTGCGCAAAGTGCAATACAAAGCCTTTTCGGGCGATGAACATACATCAATAAACTTTGTAAAATCCTTGTCGAAACTTGCATTATGAATGCCCAAACCACTACTCAACTTTGTAACTTTGCCTTTGAGATTAACCTTGCAAACATCGCGATAAAGGTAGCCCGATTGATTGCACTGATAATAAATATCAGTAGTAGATGCACCATAAATTCCTGTAACACAATAATTTCCTTTGGTTAATTGTGTACATTTAGAATTGTCTATATTATAAAGGTATAGATGTTTGTAGCCGTCGCGCTCGCTCATCCACACAAATTGCTTATTATCAACAAATACGGGAGCATCGCAAGGTTCTACCCATTCGTTGTTTTGTTCTTCAAAAATCGTCTTGATTAAATTGCCGTTTGTAGCATCGTACATATTCATCCACAAATGGTTTTGCTCGCGGTTGATTTCGGCAATAAGAATATATTTGTCGTCGGCACTCCAAGCAATGTTGGTAAAATAACGATTAACAGGAGAAGCTGTTTTAAGATAGATAACGGACTGTTTTTCAACATCATAAACACCTACGCTAACCTCGTGACTTGTTTCACCAGCCATCGGATAACGAAACGGTTCTTCGGTGGCAATGCGTTCATTTATATTCACTTTGGGGTATTCTGTCACCATACTTTCGTCCATTCGGTAAAATGCAAGTTTCTGACTTTTATTAGCCCAAAAAGTACCGCTTGAAATGCCAAATTCATCGCGATGAACTGATGTGCCATAAACCACGCCATGTTCTTTTTGACGGTTTACCTGCACACGACCATTGCTACCGCATACAAAAAGGTTTCCATCGCTTGAATATGCCACATATTTACCTTGATACGAAAAGTCCGGGTCGGCATAAATCTCTAAAATAGAATCGGTTACACGTTTATTTTGAAGATCAACGGTATAATTTGCACTTGTTTCGTAAGAGTATACCACAACGGTGTTTTTGTCGTTCCATGCCCAAATAAAAGCCATCGGAGGTTTGGCGTTACTCTTTAATACAGAATTGATTTCGTCTTCACGAGCATCTGATTCGGCGAGGTCGATATAATCACCGGTGCGATTTGCCAAATATCCGCAACCCGAAGATACACGGTATTCGTTAAATTCGTTTCCACCCGGAACAGTGTTTTCTAATGTAAATTTCTTTTGTGCATTGGCACCACCGCAAACCAAAACTGCGGCAGCAAGAATCAATATATTGTGTTTCATTATTTTACTAGAATTAAAAATTTAAAATTATGAATTATGCATTATGAATTATGCATTATGCATTATGCATTAACAAAACCCTTTAAGCATAGCAATTTCGTCGGCCCAAATAAGTTCGTCGGGTGTTTCGAGAATCAGCGGAATATTGTCGAATCGTTTATCCTCCATAATCCAACGAAAAGTTTCTGCGCCGATGCAACCGCTGCCGATAGAAGCATGACGGTCGACCCGCGAACCCACAGGTTTCATAGCATCGTTTAGGTGCATACCACGCAAATAGTTGAATCCCACGGTTTTGTCAAACTCGTCCCAAATGCGTTCAAACTCGTATTTGTCGGCAATGTTATAACCGGCGGCAAAAGCGTGACACGTATCAATGCACACACCTACGCGACTTTTATCGTCAACACGGTCGATAATGTGCTTTAAATGGTGAAACGCAAAACCAAGGTTAGAGCCCTGACCGGCAGTGTTTTCGATAACGGCAGTTACGCCATTGGTTTTAGACAATGCAATATTGATAGATTCGGCAATGCGGTCGAGACATTCGTTTTCGGAAATTTTCTTTAAGTGACTGCCCGGATGAAAGTTAAGGAGTTTTAATCCGAGTTGTTCGCAACGTTGCATTTCATCCACAAATGAGGCACGCGATTTATCAAGTCCCTCAGCCTCAGGATGTCCGAGATTGATAAGGTAACTATCGTGCGGAAGAATTTGCTCGGGTATATAACCGAGTTTTTTACAGTTATCTTTAAATTCATCTATTTCGGTATCTGTCAAGTTTTTAGCAAACCACTGACGTTGATTTTTAGTAAACAGAGCAAAAGCGGTAGCCCCTATCGCCTTAGCATTAACGGGGGCATTCTGCACCCCTCCCGACGCGCTTACATGCGCTCCAATGTATTTCATAGTGTCTTGAATTTATATTGCAATATTGCGAAAAATTTTTTGGTGAAAAAAATTTTTTGAAAAAAACTCTAAAAAATTTGTTTGTTACCTTTTAGTAACATATCTTTGTAACCGCAAAGTAACACAAAACACCATGACAAAAGATAGAGATTTAACTGAGAAAAAAATTCTCGAAGCCGTTGGCAAGATAGTAGAAAATGAAGGCTTCGAGGCGGTGGGCGTTAATGCCGTTGCCGCTGAATCGGGAGTATCAAAAGTATTAATATACAGATACTTCGGGTCAATAGATCAATTGCTTGCCAAATATATGGAGCAAAACGACTTTTGGCTAAACTCCAACTTTGAAAACCTTCCACAAGGCAATGTAAAAGAGTTTGCCAAAGAGATTTTCCGCTCGTACATCACTATGCTACGCAATTCGCCCGCACTGAGAAAACTCTACCGATGGGAACTTTCGTCGAAACACCCATCAATTGCCGCCTTGCGTCAACGTCGCGAGGAAACAGCCATTAAAATAATGAACGAGGTTAGCCGTACTTCGGGCGAAGATTTTGTTCATGTGGCGGGCATTTCAGCTCTTATAACTGCCTCGGTATCATACCTTTGCATTTTGGCAGAAAATTGCGATGTATACAACGCTATGCAAATCAAAACCGACGAAGGTTGGCAAAAAATAATTGATTCTATTGATTATATGTTTAATAAAATTCTTTAAAACTATGGAACACCTTACTTTTTTGGAACTTGCAAAACTATTGATTTCGTTTGCGATATGCGCTCCTTCGGGACACAATTCGCAGCCATGGAATTTTCAAATTACTGAAAATCAAATTATTATTACACCAGATTTTGGCAAACGTCTCGAAGTGGTAGACGGTAGCAATCGCGAACTTTTTATTAGTCTCGGCTGTGCGTTGCAAAATCTGCAAACTGCCGCCGCTCATTACGGATACAAATCCGATTATGTTTATAAAGATGGAAAAATAGTTGTAACAATCAATCAACAAGACACTTGCAACAACGACACACTCTTTAACGCCATAAAACAACGACACACTCATCGTGGAGAGTTTACCGGCGCAAAAATTCCTGATGATTTATTGCAAAGCTTTGAAACAGAGGAAAATGCAAACGTTTTAGTGGTAAACACCGCTTCGCCTGAGGCTAATATCATTACAAAAAAAATTACCGAAGGCAACAATATCCAAATGAATGATACAGCGTTTAAAAGAGAACTTATTGATTGGATGCGGTTTAACAAAAAACACATAAAAGAAACCAACAACGGATTATGTTACAATGTGTTAGGTTTTCCAGCCACACCAAAACCAATTGGCAAAAAAATGATTGGAATGTTTCTAACACCCAAAGCACAAAACAAAACAGATATGGGCGTTAACAATTCGGCATCGCATTTTGCTGTTTTTTCGGTAAAAGAAAACACCGAAGAAAACTGGATTGCTCTCGGAAAAACATTAGAAGCGTTTTTGTTGCGCATTACAGCTGAGAAACTTGCATACAATTTTAGCAATCAGCCGTGCGAAATACCTTCGTTGAATATTAGTCTAAAAGAAGAACTCAAAATGGAATATTACCCCGCAGTGATAATTCGTATTGGCTACGGTGCTGAACCTAAGCATTTTGCGCCTCGTCAAGAGGTGTTTTAGCCGATTGTTCTGCCTCCAATTCAATTATTGATTGGCGACGTTTGCGAATTATCATGTAGGTGATTAACAAAGTGATTACCAATGCGATAATGCTTGCCCAAATAAACAACGAATCGGGGCTGAATATTTCCACTCCGGCAGCTGTTTTTACCGAATCGCAAAGATTTTTGATACCAAGAATAAGCGTTACCCACGTTACCGCAGCCATCATAACATTTGAAAACAGACCGTTGAGGTGCTCTTTGCCCATCACCTTGGCGTTGTTGATTACGGTAAATAGGAAAACGCATACAAACGGAAGTATTAAACCATTGAAAGCCTGTGCCATAACAATTGCGGGTACGGGCTTTACTTGTAAAAAGCCGAGTATAACTCCCACAGCAAGAACCATATAGGCAATCCATTGGAACGAATGAGGCTTTTCAGGTGTGCCGTCGGGTTTGTTTTTGGCAAAAATGCTTCGTGCAGTAAGCGTTGACACAAGCGACGATGTAATTGCACTTGTAAAACCGGCTGCAAACATACCAAATCCAAAAATATATCCTGCCCACTGCCCTATTTGATTAGCAAGTGTTTCGGTAAGGCGGAGATACGAAAATTCCATATTTTCAACCACTTCGGGCGTTAATCCGCGAGTCATCTGTGTACCCACAACCAAAATTGCCATCGAAATAATTCCACCGAGAATCACCGAAACGGCAATGCCCACACGCATATCGCGCACAGTGGTTTCTTTTGTTACCACATTAGAGCCAAGAAAAAGGTCGTAAGGCACCACTGTTGTGCCAATTAAACCCAAAACTAAAAGTCCGGCTTCGGGCACATCGGGCAAACTCGGCACAAACAATCCCTGAGCCAATTCGCCTACTGGAGGATGTGCCAAAAACGCTGTGGTAATGAACGTTATGCCCATTATAAACACAAAAACGCCCATAAAACTTGCCGTTGAACGCAAACTTTTTAAACTGAGCGCCACGCCCACAACAAGGGCTATTGTAGTAATAATCAATCGTTTACCAAGACCGGGGAAAACCAACGACAATCCTTCGGCAGCACCCAAAATATTGCCCGCCTCGTAAGCCGTACAGCCGAGAATAATGGCACCCACCACCAACACCATAACGGGAATCTGCCCCTTACTGCCTTGAAAGTGGAATTTGATAGCCTGTCCGAGGTTCATTTTTGAGTAAATAGCCGCCCTTGCGCTTGCTTCTTGCAACACAAGGCACGCAATGGTGGCAAAACCCAACGCCCAAAGCAGTTGGAATTGATAGTCGGCACCGGCTTTGGTGGCAGTGGTAACCGTTCCCGGTCCAATAAACGCCGCCGATATTATCGACCACAGCAGGATATTCATTATCCGGCTCTTGAATGTTCTCTTTTTTTCGCCCATATTGTCATTTGGTTTAAACTTATATCAATAAAAATTATGCCAAATTAACAAGCAGCGTAAAATTTACTCAACTTTTGTAAAATACCTCAGACTATAATCTTGCAGCAACTCAGGATGCGCAATTTTGATAAGGTCTTTGAGCAGCAAATCGGGGCGAAAAGGCGTTTCGTCGTAGTATGGAATGTACGAAAGATTGCAAAAATAGATATTACGCTCCTTAAACGCCTTGAAATCCTTATAGTTAGGATGTTCGGCAGCAAACGACTGCAAATCATAATCCTTGTCGCGATTGTATTTAACTATCCAATAATCAGCGTTGTAGGCTTTTGCAAAAACGGTCTCGAAATTTAGCGGCACAGTGCCATAGGTTTGCAAATGATTAAAGAGAAAATCAAAACCCGCATCAATATAAAATTTTCCGGCAGTAGAATTTCCAGTGGGCATATACCACTGCGCACCTGTTAGACTATTGGCAAGCAAAGTGGGCTTGGTCTGATAGTCGGCAACAAGTTTTTTTAGATTCAAATAATTGCTTTCCACCTCGTTAAAAATCGAATCGGCAACATCTAACTTATTGAACAACAACCCATAAAACTTAATCCATTCGGCCTGACCAAGGGGAGAATTTTCCATATAGTCGGCACATTCTACAAGCGGAATATTTGTCTTTTCCAACAATCCAAAGCCGCCCGAAGTTTCGTATGGCGAAAGCATTATTATTTGAGGATTTTGCAAAAGAATGTTTTCAATATCAGGATTCATCGACGAACCTAAATCTTTGATTTTACCGGATTTAACATCGTCAATAATTTCCTTATCCAAAACATATTCCACATCGCAAAGACTTTTAATTGCATCTTTGCAGCCAAGAGTTTTTACCAACGAAGCATGCAACGAGGTAAATATCAACGCATTATCCACAGGCGTATGAATTACTGTGTAATCACCCTTGTTTACAGAATCTTTTTCGGTAATAAGATATTGATGTAGAATTTTTGTAGTGTCCCACGGATTGCGGATAGTGGCAATGTAGCCATCGTCACATTTAGAAATTTTGATGTGAGTGGCATATTTAAAAGCCACCGGCTCGCCCTCCTCAGATATATTTTGAGGTTTTTGGACGCAACCGGCGACAATTATTAGAAATAAAAAGAAGCAAATTCTTTTCATAAAGGGTTGATTATTAACGTGTAAAAACAGCGTGATTAGGATTTATTCCACTTGTTTCAAACTTGGTAACAAACTTGCCCGATTTATCAAAACGGTAAACTGTTCCGTTGGTTTTTGAATCAGAAGTTCCAATATAAAAATCGCCTGTATATGGGTTAATATCAAACATATAGACATTAGCGGTGGCGAGTTCGGGTGTTTCGGTCAAATCTAAGAACGAATCAGTTGTGCCAAATTTAAAATAATTAGTTACATAAGTATAGGGGTTGGTAGAATAATCTGCAACTGTGTTTATACAAAAGAGTTTATCGTCGTAAGTTGCAAGTTTAGAAGCAGCAGTAGCAGTTTTTACTGTACCTGCCTCAATATCAACACTTAACGTTTCAATTAAGTATTCCGGAGTGTAATGTGTAACATAAACATTATTGCCGGCAACTGCAACAGTTAGAAAATTATTATATTCCGATTCGATATGCTTTTTTAATGTAAATGTAGAAAGGTCTACAACAGAAATACGGTTGTCGGGAATTGTATAATCTTTTACAGAATTGCAGACAATCAGATAGTTATCTTTAATAGCAATATCTTCGGGACAATAACCCACCTCAACAAAGCCCTTAGAAGCGGCAATAGAAGTAGTGTCGAATTTAACAATTTTGTCGCCATAGGTAGAAACATACACAAAACCGTCTTTTGCAGCAAGATAACGCGGCTGACCTTCTTCGGCAGTAAACGTATGTTTTTCTAAAACCTTGCCCGAATCGTCTAACTTGGCAATATAGTTCGACCCCCAGACGCTTAAATAAATGCGGTTTTCGTAATAAATAATGTCCTGACCGGTATCGCCGATACCCTCACCGTTAACACTTGCATAAACATTTGATTGATAGGTGTTTTCACCATTGGGATAGTAAAGATCCATAGTAGAATTATTGCCTTGCCAACTACCCTCGTTAAGAATAAACACCTTTTTTTCAGAAGTAATCTCTGGTGCAACGTTGTTGTTGTCGTCATCGTCTTTACACGATTGAAATGTAAAAGTGCTCAACAATAAGGCACTTAATGCTAAAAATTTAACTTTTTTCATTTTCGTAAAAATTTATTTGTTAAGTTATAAGATATGTGCAATTGAAATTGTCGTCCGGGCATAGGATAAAATTTTATAATATCGTATTGCTCGTCGGTAATGTTGATGCAAGAGATTTTGATAAAAAATTCACTGGCCTTAAACTCAAATTGTCGCGATAAAGCCACCGAAAATTCAGCGTAAGGGTCTATCTCATTGTCTTTTATATTGTATTCCAAGAAATAACGCTTACCCGACCACACCGACGTAGCCGAAAGTGTGTATTTTTTGTAGACAAATACAACCCACGCATTGCCCGAATGCAACGGTGTATAAGGTATTTGACTGCCGTAAAGTTTTGAGTTTTTGTTGGTTACATCTTCGGCTTTTTGATAAGAATATCCGGCAGTAAGGTTGACTGAAAGGTTGGCAAATGTGAAATATTTTGCCGCGGAAACATCTGCGCCTGTAATTTCTACATGTCCATAATTTGCCATTTTCCAAATATACATTGTAGGAATGGCAACTATCTTATTATCAACATTATTGCGATAAAAATCGGTAGAAACATTCCACGATTTGGCATTGTACGAAACTCCAAAATTAAATTCGTGTGCATCTTCGGGTTTTAAATTGGTAGACCCTAACGTGGTGTAATACAGTTCGTTGAATGTTGGCACGCGAAAAGTATTTTTGTACAATGTGGTAATGGCAATTCGATTTATCAGATAAAATTTGAATATTATATAAGGTGAAAAACGGTCGAGGTCATCTAAATGCGTGTTCACATCAGTAGTTTCGCGCAAATGCGTATGCACAGTGCCAATTGTAATAGAGGTCCATTTGGCAGGGGTATAGCGAAGATTTACCGCTGAAAAAACAGTGTAACGTTTTGGTAATCGGTCGGTTATATCACTAAAAAGCATATTGTAGCAATAATCGGCGGCAAACGAAAAGGTCAATGGCGAGGCAATTTGCCAAAGATTTTGCCACGAGGCAAAAAACTCTCTTTGAGTGGAATGTTGAGTAAGTTTGCCATCGGTGTACATAACATTGCAGTCGGTGTAATGCGAGAAAGAATAGTTGTATTTAACTAATAATTTGGTAGTTAAGACATCAAAGAAACGTCTCTTGTAATCGCCTTGAACAAAATAGTTGCGGTCGTTGAGACGTTCGTTGGCTTCATCGTTGTAATAAATAACGCTGCCCGGAAGTCCCCGCCGCGAATCATAGCCATATAGTTTAAGATTGAAACTCTGCACGTTAGAATCATTATAAAAAAGATTTATCTCACCTTTTTTGCTAATAATATCAGTGTTGTGACGTTTTTGCTCCGAAATATTCTTATTGTTTTTGAGCGTATAGTTGTACATACCATCCGAACGGAGAAATGCACCATCAGCCTTAATAATCAATCGTTTAGACAAATGTTGCGATACAGCCAAATCAGTAGCAAAATATCCAAACGAACCTGTTTTGAGATTGATTTTAAGATTATCTAAATCGTTATCGTTGAGCGATTTAAGACTAAGTACAGCACCCGATGCAAACATTTTGGCAGGTTTAAACAAGTTATCATCTTGACCCACAGAAACTTTTATTTCTGAAACGGTAGCGGCATCAAAACGCGAAATATCAATTTGTCCAGCCTGAGTGTTTGAAATTGGTGCCCCATCATATTCCACAGCGGTATGCGCTGCGCCCAACGAACGCACCGAAACGGTTTTGAGTCCGCACACACCGCCGTAATCCTTGATATTTAAGCCGTTGCCAAGACGAAGCACACCGGCAATATCAGCCGACGGCACAGTTTTTATCTGTTCGCGACCAAAAGCCTGCGAAACCGACGACCGTGCCCTTTTGCCATTACCCACAACGTCCACTTGCTCCAACTCACGGTAAATAGTGGTATCGGTGTTTTGCGCCAACAAATTGGTACACAACATTATATGCCACACCGCCAAAAGCAAATGCAGTAATAATATTCTCATTTTTGTCATAAAATGATAATAATCAACATGTTGTAGTCGCCGTCCTCGCAGTTTGTACAACTATCAACGATTTGCAGGTCTTCTGACTTGCTTAAATGCCACGCCTTCCCGAAACAAGTTTCAGTGGCCCAAAGAATGTGGCATCTTTAAAAAAGCACACAGCAGCGGGACTGTTCAGGTCTCTCACCTGATTCCCTTTTAATTGCGACATTTCGGCTGAAAATCCGCAAACAAATCGTGAGGCAAAGGTAGAGTTTTTTTGAAAAATGGAGATAAAGTTTTTGTTAATCATTCCCGATTCCACCCAACATAATACGCAAAATCTTCTGCCGAGGTGATAAGTGCCGCACAATTGTTTCTAATAAGATGATTGCAACCGGCAAAGAGTTCATCGTCGGGACGACCGGGAAATGCAAAAACATCGCGATTGTAAGAATTGGCAAGAGTGGCAGTAATCAGCGAACCACCACGAATTGGACTTTGAACTACCAAAAGAGCATCGCACAATCCGGCTACAATGCGGTTTCGCTGAGGAAAATTGTCGGGCGAGATGGGATGTCCGTACTCATATTCGGTAAGCAGTGCGCCATTAGTATCAATTATGCGTTTTGCCAAATCGGTGTTTTCTGTTGGGTAAATATGGTCGAAACCAGTACCCATTACAGCAACAGTTTTAAAACCATATTTGATGGCAGTTTCATGAGCAATAGTGTCAACACCTGAAGCCAAGCCGCTAACAATAACAATATCTTTGCGGTATTGACGCAAATCGGCGATAAAATTATCAATGTAACGCTGCGCATTAGCATCAGACTTACGTGTGCCTACGATAGAAAGCACATAATTGTTATTAAAATCTACATTGCCAATAGCATACAACATCGACGGAGCATCAGCGCACTCGCGGAGTTTATTAGGATAATCAGAGTTATTATAATATAAAAGGTGTGTGGCTTTCATATCGCAAATAATTAGCAACAAATATAAGCAAAAAAATGACAACTATAGATAGATACAAAAAAAATCCTTCACAACTTTCGTTATGAAGGATTGATTTAAAGTAGGGCGGCTACCTGCTCTCCCGCATTGTGGCGCAGTACCATCGGCGCAAGCGGGCTTAACTTCTCTGTTCGGTATGGGAAGAGGTGGTGCCCCGCCGCTATGACCGCCTTAATGTTTTACCGAGTTGAAATTGCTTTTATTTATTGTCAATTCTCAATTGCCAATTCTCAATTTCCCCCGTTATAAGGAAGACACGATTCAGAAGCAGTCACGC
>JAGCVU010000149.1 GCA_017962175.1 Bacteroidales bacterium
CCCGAAACAAAGAGCATTCCGTTTGCCTCCACAGCCTGACTGTAAGGACCTATCGCCTTGGGGGCTTTATCTGTTGCAATTATCTTCTTCATCTTAGTTGGTTTTATATTCGTACTTGATTTTTGCCAAATCTTCGTTTGCCTTGGTAATCTTGGCGGCGAGGGTAGATTTAAAATCGGCTACCTTTTTCTGCACCTCGGCATCGCCCGAAGCGAGAATCTGACAGGCGAGTATGGCGGCGTTTTTGGCGGCGTTTACTCCGACCGTTGCCACAGGTATTCCGGGAGGCATCTGGATAATAGAGAGCATTGAGTCCCAAGCCTCCATACCCATTTGTGTGCGGATAGGAACGCCGATTACAGGCAGAACTGTCTGTGCTGCAATTACTCCTGGCAGATGGGCTGCACCTCCGGCGGCGGCTATTATTACCTTTATGCCACGCTGTGCGGCGTTGCGGGCAAACTCCGTTACAAGTTCGGGAGTGCGGTGTGCCGACAATGCGTTGATTTCAAACGGTATCTTCATATCGTTGAGAAACTTGGCGGCATCTTCCATAACGGGCATATCCGATGTGCTGCCCATTATTATACTTATTAAAGGTGTCATTTTGTTTAGTGTTAAATATTTGATAATAATTATTTTATATATTTTAACTAAAAATTCTCAATAAAACAGCAAAAAATTCCAATATGCTGATTAAATTTGCGACAAATTTTTCTAAAAAAGCCAGCGACAATGAACCAGCCAATCACGGTCAAAGATAAACAATTTATATTAAGTATCAGCAATAGCGAGATACAAAATTCTATTCAAAAAGTAGCCGACGAGATCAACCGCGACTACGAAGGCAAGGAAATCTTCTTCATAGGCGTGCTCAACGGTGTTTTTATGTACGCCGCCGACCTGCTGAAAAAAATCACAGTTCCCTGCCAGATCAGTTTCACCAAGGTGGCATCGTACGAAGGCACGCACTCCACAGGCAAGGTTAAGCAGCTTATAGGTTTGCCCGAAGACATCGCCGGACGCAACGTGGTGATATTGGAAGACATTGTGGACACTGGTTTTACCATGAAAGAGATTCTCCGACAGCTGGAGGGACTTCATCCAGCCGACATCAAAATCGCAACCTTGCTATTCAAACCCAACTCGTTTAAAGAGTCGTACAAAGTAGACTACCGCGCTATGGAGATTCCAAACGCGTTTATAGTGGGCTACGGCCTCGACTACGACGGATATGGCAGAAACCTGCCTGATATTTATACTGTAGTAAATTGAAAATTGAAAATTAAAAATTAAAACATATACAAAAATGAAAAAGATGTTGAATATCGCAATTTTCGGCGCACCCGGCGTCGGCAAAGGCACTCAGTCAGCCTTTATTGAGAAAAAGTACAAACTCGTTCACCTTTCCACAGGCGACATTCTCCGCGAAGAGATTGCCAAAGAGAGCAACCTCGGCAAGATGGCTAAGTCGTACATGGACAAAGGTCAGCTCATCCCCGACGACGTAATTATCGATATTCTTGAAAAAAAGGTTGACGAAAACATCAAATCAGAAGGAATCCTTTACGATGGTTTCCCCCGCACAGTAAATCAGGCTAAGGCATTAGACAAAATGTTTGCTAAAAAAGGCATCAAATTAGATTCGTTCCTTTGTCTCACAGCCGACCACGACACACTTGTAAAACGTCTTATCAACCGTGCCAAAGATTCAGGCCGCAGCGACGACGCCGATGTAAACGTTATCGAAAACCGTATCAAAGTATACAACGAATCTACACTTCCCGTAGCAGATTTTTACAAAAAAGAAGGTAAATGCGTTGAAATCAACGGCATTGGCAAGGTAGAGGAAATTTTCGACAATATCTGTCACGAAATTGACAAGGTAAAGTAAGATGAAATTAGACGAAACCGACTATAAAATATTAGCAGCCCTTCAAGACGACGGCTCCCTCACCAACAAGGAGCTGTCGCGGAAGGTGCATCTTTCGCCCACACCCGTGTTCGAGCGCGTAAAGAAACTCGAAGAAGAGGGCTATATCAAAAAATACACCGCAGTGCTCGACGTGGATAAACTCGACTGCGGATTTATGGCCATCTGCAATATCAAACTCAAACAGCACTCTTACGAAAACGCCACCAAGTTTATGGAGGCGGTTCAAAACATTCCAGAGATAGGTGAATGTTACAACGTATCAGGCGATTACGACTTTACTATGAAAATTTACGTATCGTCTATGAAAGAGTATCAGCAGTTTGTGATGAAGATTCTCGGCGAACTTGATTGCATTGGCGGACTGAGCAGCTCATTTATTATGGGCGTGGTTAAAAACGAGTATAAAGTGCCTATTAAAAAATAGTTTCTTTAAAATATTTATCTATTTTATAAAAAAAATCCACAATTTTTGTTGTGGATTTTTTTTATTTGTATATTCGCCCCCGAAAACTTATTTTATTAACTAAATACTCATCTTTATGTTCAAATCAATTCTACCACTATTAATCACAGCCATGCTTGTGTCCTCACTGTCGGCATTTGCAGGCGACCCGGAGGCCTACGTTGTACTCAATAATGGCATTCTTACATTCAAATACGATGACCAAAGACCGGAATCAGGGGCGTATGGTATGAACACAGCAAGCTCACATCCTATGTGGGTGGATAAAAACAACCAAGTTTCAAAAGTTGTTTTTGATGCATCGTTTGCCAACTACGAGCCAATATCTTGCAAAGAATGGTTTTCAGGATGTCAAAATCTTACTACAATTGAGGGTATAGCCAACCTCAAAACCAATAAGGTTACCTCTATGTTTGAGATGTTTCGTGATTGCAACAAGTTGACATCAATTGACCTTAGTCGTTTTAATACTGCGAACGTAGGAAATATGGAAGGTATGTTTCGTTCTTGCAGCAGTTTAACCAAACTTGACCTCGCTCAATTTAACACAGCAACGGTTTCCAATATGAAGTCAATGTTTCAAGGCTGCAGCAAATTGGAAACCATTTTGATATCGGGAGCATGGTCGGATAATAATGTTGAACATTCCGAAGATATGTTTGACGGCTGCCTCGCAACATCTTTAACACAGGATACTCGTGAGGCTTATGTTGTATTTAGCAACGGCACTCTCACATTCAAGTACGACAACAATAAACCAGATGGTGCTTACTCTCTCAATACTCTAAGTGCCAATGCTCCATGGAATACACGTCTTAGCAGCACCACTACTGTGGTATTCGATGATTCTTTTAGAAATTACAAACCAAAAACTTGTATACACTGGTTTAATGGAGGATCCAATATCACACAAATCATAGGTATGAGCGAAAATCTCAACACCGAGGCGGTTACTCAAACAGCCAATATGTTTAAGGGTTGCAGTCAGTTGACATCTATTGACTTGAGCCGTTTTAATACTGAAAACGTTGACCGTATGGATTTTATGTTTCAGTCTTGCAGTAGTTTAGCAGTACTTAATCTCACTACTTTCAACACAGCAAAAGTTAACACAATGCAGTCGATGTTTGATGGTTGCAGCAATTTGAAAACTATCTTTGTATCAGACAATTGGATAACTACCAAAGTAGATCATTCCGAAAGTATGTTTAGAGACTGCAACAATCTAAAAGGCTACAAAGGTACAGCATACAACTCTGCCAATGTGGACAAAGCCTACGCTCAAATCGACAAGGGTACAACCGACCCCGGATATTTATCGATAAAATTGATTTCTATAGCAATAACCACTCAGCCTATTACTACTCAAGTAGAAAAAGGTAAAGCTTTAGACCTCACAGGTATAGCTGTTTTAGCAAAATATGCCGACGGAACAGAATCTTCGGTCAATATTGGTGACATTGTAATAGAAAGATTTGATAATGCTACACTTGGTGCACAAACAGTAACTTTAAATTACGGTGGATTTACTACCACATTGCAAGTTACCGTAGTAGACCCAAGTACACCTGTAGCAGCCACAATATCAAACACCAACACCAAAGTTTGGTCAAACAATCACACCATCTTCATTGAAACTCAGCCCGACACCAAATACACCGTTGTAGATATCAACGGACGATTAATAACAACTTCAACAACAAAATCTACCCGCGAAGAAATTCAGGTTAATTACAATGGAATTGCCGTTGTAATTATCAACGGTAGCAGCTTTAAGGTTTATGTACAATAGTTTATAAACTGAAATGTGCAATAAAAAAGGAGGCTCAAAAGCCTCCTTTTTTTATTTAAAACTAAATCTATCTCACATTTATACCTTCACCCTTCAAGTAGTTTTTTAAATCCGGAATCTTAATTTTTCCAAAGTGGAATATACTTGCGGCGAGGGCGGCGTCGGCTTTGCCTTGGTTGAATACATCGCGAAAATGCTCCATTTCACCTGCACCGCCTGAGGCTATCACAGGTATCGATAGCATTTCTGACATTTTACAGAGGGCTTCATTGGCAAATCCGGTTTGATGTCCGTCGTGATCCATTGAGGTGAAGAGTATTTCGCCGGCACCACGGTTTTCCATCTCCTTTGCCCACGAAAACAACTCTATCTCAGTGGGACGTTTGCCGCCGTGGGTGTGCACTATCCATTGATTGTTGATGGTTTTGGCATCGATGGCAACCACCACAAACTGACGTCCAAATTTGTTGGCAAGGTCGCTAACTAATTGAGGATTACGTACAGCGGCACTGTTTACCGAAATTTTGTCGGCACCGTGAATGAGGAGGTTTTCGGCATCTTCTACCGAGGTGATACCTCCGCCTATGGTAAACGGTATGTTGAGATTTTGTGCTACGCTCTCCACGAGCGAATATATCTGTTTACGGCCTTCGTTGGTGGCGGTGATGTCAAGGTAAACAAGTTCGTCGATACCTTGGTCGGAATATGCACGACCAAGTTCCACAGGATCGCCGGCATAGCGGAGGTTTTCAAAACTTACGCCCTTAACTGTTTGACCGTCTTTAACATCAAGGCAGGCTATTATTCTTTTTGCTAACATGGCTTTGAGATTTTTGCTAATTCTTCTAAAGTAACGCGTTTTTCGTAAATGGCTTTGCCCACAATAGCCGAGTCGCAGCCGGTTTCTACAAGGCGTTCAAGGTCGCTAATGCCTGAAACTCCACCACTTGCAGTAATTTTGAGCGTGGGATATTTCTCTTTGAGACGTTTGTAGAGCACAAGGTCTGGACCATTGAGCATTCCGTCGCATTTGATAGCCGTTACGCACACACGCGAAAGTCCTGCGGGAAGGAATTTATCAATCAATTCGTTGATAGTGATACCGGCATCGTCTTGCCATCCGTGAATACGCACTGTGTCGCCATTGACATCGGCACTGAGGATTATTTTTTCAGGTCCGTATTTTTCGAGACACTTGGTCATTATGGCAGGATTTTTCACTGCCACGCTGCCGAGGTTAACTGCATACGCACCAAGCGAGAAAAGCATCTCCACATCGCCAATGGTTTTGATACCGCCGCCACAGTCTATTTTAAGGTCGGTTTTGTTGGCAATATTGTTGAGCACGTCGGTGTTTTGGAGCGTACCTACACGTGCTCCGTCTAAGTCCACAAGATGGAGGTGTGTGAGACCTGCTTCACGATATTGCTCAGCAACTTTTACGGGGTCGTCGTCGTATTTTTTAAGGTTGTCGAACACGCCTTGCTGAAGTCTTACGCAGTGTCCGCCTATAATGTCGATTGCTGGTATTATAATCATAGTTTTATAAAGTTTTCAAGAATTTGTAATCCGATATTTCCGCTTTTTTCGGGGTGAAACTGGCAGCCGTAAAAATTGTCGCGGGCTATGGCAGCCGAAAAATCCTGTGCATAACCACATTGGGCAGCGGTATGCTCAAACACCGGCACCATATAGCTGTGCACAAAATACATAAATGAGCCTTCGGGGATTCCTTCAAACAGCGGAGATTTTAATGCTGAAATCTGGTTCCAACCCATGTGGGGTATCTTTTCGCCATTGTTGGGACGGAATTTTACCACTTCGGCGTCAAAAATACCAAGGCAAGGAGTGTCGCCCTCTTCGCTGTGTCGGCACATCATCTGCATGCCGAGGCAGATACCGAGCACGGGCTGTTTCAATGCTGGAATAAGGGTGTCTAAACCGGCAGCGTGGAGAGCTTCGAGAGCCGCTCCTGCGTGTCCTACTCCGGGGAAAACCACCTTGTCGGCGGCGGTAATAATCTGCGGGTCTTTGGTGAGGGTGGTGTTGCAGCCAAAACGCTTTAGAGCCGCCTCCACCGATTTGATATTTCCCGCTTTGTAATCAATAATTGCTATCTTCATCTATTTTGCTTTTTTTGCGGCGTAAAGATAATGATTAATTAAAAAAAATTTGCACGTTGCCCTTAAAAACCCTACCTTTGAGAAAAATTTTAGTAAGAATACCTAATCAAAAAGACAAATCTTATTATGGCTTCATTAAAAGAAAAAATCGGATATGCCCTCGGCGATGCTGCCGCAGGTGGCGTGTCGTGGAAAATTATGTCAATAGCGTTTCCGCTATTTTTTACTAACGTGTTCGGACTTTCGTTTGCCGACGCAGGCGCGTTGATGCTTGTGGCAAGGCTTTTCGACGTGTTTACCGACCCGCTTATGGGTTCGCTCGCCGACCGTACACAATCGCGGTGGGGCACTTATCGCCCGTGGCTTATCATCGGTGCAATTCCTTTCGGATTAATTTTTGCAATGTTGCTCTACACTCCCGACTTTGGCGAAGCGGGCAAACGCGTTTACGCTTACACCTTATATTTATTAATGATGGCGGTTTACACTGCCGTTAATGTGCCTTACGGTTCGCTCCTCGGCGTTATGACCAGCGACGACAACGAGAAAAACCAATTTTCATCGTTCCGTATGGTGGGCGCATACGCAATGGGATTTATCACTCTTCTTTCATTCCCCTACATTCAAAAAGCTATCGGCGGCACCGAGCAACACCAATACGCAGTTATCGGAGCTGTGTTTGGAGGTATTTCGGCATTGATGACACTTGCTTGCGGACTTATGACCAAGGAACGCCTCAAACCCGTTCGCGCCGAAAAATTCTCGTTCAAGCAGTTTGCCGACCTTGTGAAAAACAAACCGTGGATTTACCTTACAAGCATAGGTATCTGCACCAACTTTTTCAACGGATTTCGTTATGCAGTAGCGGGTTACATGCTTACATACTGTTTGCAAGGCGATACACAAGGCGACATTGAGCTTTGGGGATTAATCATCAATTACACCGTGTTTATGGCAATTGGCGAGGTCACTTGTATGATTTTCGGTGGAGTTTCGCCCAAGTTTACCCAAAAAGTTGGCTCTAAACGTATGGCATTTGTATATTCGGCAATGATATGTTTGATTTGCTCGGTATTGTTCTTCTTTATACCAATGGACCGCAGCTATATGTGGTTGATGGTTGTGGTAGTGATACTTACATCTGTTGGCGTAGGATTATATTCTCCGCTTCTTTGGTCGATGTATGCCGACGTTGCCGATTACGCCACAGAGAAAAACGGAACATCATCTACCGGCTTGATTTTCTCGTCGGGCACAATGGCTCAAAAATTTGGCGGTGCTATTTCGGGTTCGCTCATTGCATTGCTTTTAGGTGCAGCCGGATTGGTTTCCGAAACTGTTATAGAAATCGACCCCGCCACCGGCAAAGAGGTTGGCAAAACAGTTGTTTCTATTACCAATATCGACGCTGTTAAAACTATGATTTGGAGCTTGTTCTCATTGTTCCCCGCTGTAATTGCGGCAATTATGGGATTTTTAGCATTCAAATTCCCGATTAAGAAATAACAATTAAAACACTATAACATGAAAAAACTATTAGCACTAACATGCGCAATTGCTCTTGCATCAGGAGCTTACGCGCAAGAAGATGACGACGAGTTCGACTTCAGCAACGAATCTTCAGTATCATTCAGCGTTGGAACCGACATTGCAAGCGGTTTTGTTTGGCGCGGATTAACCCTTGCCGAAGGAGCTAACTTTCAGCCTTGGGTTGAGTTTAATGCCGGACCATTTGCGCTCGGATTGTGGAATTGCACCACATTCGACGGCGAATACAAAGAGTTCGATATGTACACCTCGGTAACTGCCGGACAGGTAACATTTACCGTAACAGATTATTATACGATATCTAACTACGGCGTGCCATCGTCGATGATGCCCAAATTCTCGGAGTATCACGCCCACGAAACCGGACACACTCTCGAATTTTCTACCGATTGGGAAAGCGAGTTTGGATTAGACGCATCGTTCAACATCCTCTTCTACGGTGCCGACAAGCGCGATTGGGAAGAAGACCCCGAGGACGCTATGAAAAACGCATACTCCACCTACTTTGAGTTAGGCTACACCGCCACTGTTAAGCAGGTAGATTTCCGTCCCTTCGTAGGTGCCACATTCGGCAAGACCACCTGGTATGGCGACTGCTCGGGCGAACATGGCGCAAACGTTGTCAATGTTGGTGTCAAAGCGTCGCACGAACTCAAAATCACCGACCATTTCTCGCTGCCAATATACGCAGTGTTCGGCTACAATCCGCAGAGCGACGACGTAGCAGCATTCGCAGGTTTCCAAATAGGATTTTAAGAATGATTATAAATCAATTTTCCCCATCTTGGGCATAAGCGACAGGATTTTAGCCTGTCGCTTTTGTATATATTTAGATGGTTGTGCCACTTTGTAAATCAGCGGATTAGGTAAACAAGCTGCAATAAGGGCGCATTGTTGATCGCTGAGATTTTTGGCGCGACGGTTAAAAAAGTATTTTGCAGCTGCCTCGGCACCATAAATACCATCGCCCATTTCTATAACGTTGAGATAAACCTCCATAATGCGACGTTTACCCCAAATCCATTCTATCAAAACAGTAAGATACGCCTCGTAAGCCTTTCTAACATACGATTTTACAGGGAAAAGAAAAACATTTTTGGCAGTTTGTTGACTTATGGTGCTACCTCCACGAAAACGTTTGCCGCTTTGAATATCGTCCCAAGCCTTTTGGATCATATCGAAACTAAATCCGTTATGTGTTTGAAACAGATTGTCTTCCGACGAAATCACAGCGCGAGTCAAAGCCGGCGAAATCTCCTCGTAAGGCACCCATTCTTTTACCGACGATGGTTTGTTTGCCACGCCGATATTCTCCACATAACGTTGCAACATCAACGGAGTATAATAAACAGGAACAAATTTATAGAGCACCACCAAATAAATAGGCCACACAAGCAACACCACTGATATACATAACATTATGCGTATCAGGTAAAAGAAGAATCCGCGACCACGGCGGGTTTTATTTCTTTTTTTCTTTGCGTGCACCATCGGCCAACACCTTTATATAATATGTCTTTTGATCCTTGTTGGTAAGTTTGGTATCTCTTAGCCAAGGGTTCAATAGCTTGAATATCTTATAGTTGACGGTGTAATTTTTGGCAAAAGTATACATATCGGTAATTGCGCTGTCTACCTCTACAGTGTTGGTTTCAATAGGTTTGTAAAGGTCTTTTTGACGATAGCAAAAACCAAAATCGGCAGGACGCGAAAGCAACATTTTGTATGCGAGTATGCGGTAAACATAACGCCCTGTTTCTGAATTATGTTTAAGGTTGTAATAATTGTTTTCGCCCTGACGAGTTACCAAACGCTGCAAACCATATTGTCCGCAGTTGTACGAAGCCGCAGCCATTGTCCACGAGCCAAATTTAGCGTAAGCCTGTTTTAAGAAATAGCAAGCGGCGTAGGTAGATTTTTCAAAATCGTAACGCTCGTCTACCTCATCGTTGATTTCCAATCCGCACTCCTTGCCGGTGGATTCAAGTATCTGCCAAAAACCCACAGCCTTCATTGGCGACACCACATTGTCCATGCCGCTCTCTACCACGCAGAGATAAAGAAAATCTTCGGGAACGCCCTGTGCTTTCAAAATTTTGCGCATGGCGGGGAAATATCTGTTGGCACGTTTCAAATACAGAAAAGTTTCTGAATGCCAATACATGGTTTTCAGAAGTTCCTTTTCGAGCGATTCGCGCACATCGAAATTTTCAAGAGGAACGGGTTCTCCGCAGAAATCCATTTTGTCGGGAATAATGGGACAGTAGACATTGTATTTGGTTTGCATTTCGGTTTGATAAAGTCCGTCGCCGTCGTCATCAACCGAGCAGACAAACATTTTAAATGCTAATGCGCTTATAGTAAATACGGTAACTATATATAATCCCGATAAAATATATTTAGGTGTAGCAGAATTGCTCATTGTTTTTCCTTTTTAGTTTGTTACAAAAAATAACGTTTGCTTTGCTATTGTAGTTTTGTTTGCAAAAATAATACAAATATACGTAACATGTTACAAATTATACAACTTTTTTTACTCTCCCTCAATCACCTCCATCTCCACTTCGTGTTTTGAGGTAGCCTTGTTGTAGTTAATTCCGCAAAGCACTATTTTTTTAGAAAAACCTTTTAGGCTCTTGGGATAATCTTTGCGTTTGATTTGGGAGATGGCAGAATCGGCTGATTTGTCGTATTTTAATTCTACAACAATGGCAGGGAATGGTGTTGTGGGCAGAGGAATAAACACCATATCGGCAAAACCCTTGCCTGTGGGTAGTTCGTGGAATATCTTATAAAAAGGTTTGGCGGCGTAATATGCCAACGTGATGGCACAACGCATAGAGTTTTCGTCGTTAAATTCCAATAGCGACGATGCCTCAAAATGGTAATCATCAAAAGCGCGGGCCACTCTCTCTCTTTTGAGCTCAATGGTGTCGTCTAATAACTGACGTGATTGACCTACTGCCTTTGATAGTTCACCCCAACCTGCCATTCTAACTGCGTTTTTAAACTCTACCGAAACTTCGGTGTTAGGAATCATTACCTTTTGAGTTTCAGGATTGTACGACAAATAACCAAGATGAGCCAACAGGGTAAGCACGTCGTCGCATGTTTGAATGTTTTTCATATCATTGCGAAAACTTGCCGGTTCTATGGTTACCTTTTCGCCATCCATCATCTCAATGATTTTGGTGCGTACTTGATCGGCATCAATAGCAAGATAACTCTCTATTGCCATAAACGAAGCGGTCTTTGACCAAAAACTATCGTATGTACCAAACTCTATCGACTGCATCACCGAATTTGGATTAAACATAGACCTTTGGTTGCCTATGATATAGCCGTCGTAGGCGTGTTTCATAAGTTCAAAATCCATGTTATGATTTTTGCACAGCATTTTGACTTCTTCGTCGGTAAAGCCGTAATATTTAGCGGTGTTGGCAGGAGATATAATACTGTATTCCTTAAAATTATTCAATGCCGACTGTGTTTTTATTTTGATAATCGGCAGAATACCTGTCATATATACCAAGTGGAATATGTCTTTGGCGTTGTACGATTTGAACATTGAACGCAAAAACTCCACATATTCGTCTTGTACATTCTTGTCTACATCACGTACAAGCATATCCCACTCATCTATTATCAAAATAAATTGGTCTCCGGTTTTTTGGTTGATTTCGGCAAGGGCTTTACTCAAATAGTTTTGTTCTTCCAAAAAGGCATACGACTTTTTTAAATCGGCAATAATATCGTGTTGTGCCTCTTTAAGTTTTTCTTTGTCAGGGATTTGTGCAAATGTGTTCCAATCTATATAAATAGTGGGATATTTATTAAGGTGTTTTTCATAATCAGGCGACTTGGTAATTTCCAAGCCGTTGAAAAGTTCTTTAGAATCGGATTTGCGGTCGTAGTAGGCATACGCCATCTGAGCCGCCACCGATTTGCCAAAACGCCTTGGACGCGATACGCACACAAAACGATTTTCGGTGTCCATATTCTTGTTGAGAATATTCAATAGACCCGATTTATCAACAAAATCGCTGTTGATAACGCTTCTGAATGCAAAATTTCCGTTGTCGATAAACTGTCCCATAGAATTTCTTTTCTGCAAATATACACCACTTTTAAATAATTATTTTGTTTTTTAGTAAAAAAATCCATTTTTTGTTTTTCTTTTCGCAAAAAAGCCGTAACTTGCGCTTAATAAATAACCTCATAGCGAACCATTTAAAAACACATCGATTATGAAATCTCAACTTTACAAATTTCCACAGTGGGGGGGGGCAAGTAAGGTATTATATACTTTTGCCATGACCCTTATTTTTTTGCTTCCTACAATTTCGGCACGTGCCGATAGCTCCGAGCCCCCCCTCGTCAACAATTATTACCAAATCTCCAACGCCGACCAGCTCCTTTGGTTTGCCAATTACGTCAATAGCGGCAACACCGAGGCGAATGCACAACTCAAAAACAACATCATCCTTAACGCATACCTTCTTGAGGCAATCGAAAAGGGCGAAACCGAAGACCTCGTTACTTGGATTCCGATTGGCACGCCCGAATATCCTTACAAAGGCGAGTTTAAAACTGATACTTTTGCCATCAGCGGTCTTTATGTCAACAACCCTGAACAAGATTATGTGGGATTGTTTGGATATTATGCACCAGAAAATACCCAGTACGTATATTATATTAACGTAAAAGATTCGTATTTTACCGGACACGATTATGTTGGTGGCCTTTTTGGTTATGTAAATTCTGAGAAAGCTCGTCTTTCTTATTTTTATTTCAGAGGCGAAGTTTCAGGCAATAGCAATGTGGGAGGTTTATTTGGTAAAATAGATGTTTTTGAAAATATCAGTCGTGGCTATGTTTCTGCAAAAGTAACTGGCAGTAGTAATGTTGGTTCTGTATGTGGTTATTTAGACGGTAAAACTGAGAGTAATTATTTTACCAATTGTTACTACGATACTCAGTATAGTTCTATGGGTGCAATTAATGGTACTGATGATGTTGATAACAAGATTATGGGCAAAAACACATTCCACACCGGCGAAGTGGCATATTTGATTAGCTTTGTCCAAGATTTATCCGACCCATTATCCTATCCCGAACTCAAAGGTAAGGTTATTCACAAAAACATTTCTGGCGATGGTTATCACAACCCAGAATACAAAGAACATCATTGCAAATATTGTATCCATTACACCTACACATTGCCTCCATGTGTTGACGACGTTTACCAAATATCCACTGCCGACGAGCTTTATGGATTTATGCACTTGGTTAACATCGGCAATAATAATATTGATGCAGTTTTAACAGCCAACATTGTTGTTAATGAAAATGTTCTTGAAAAAGTACATTCCGGCAATACCGAAGGTTTGAGAGTGTGGTATTCGATAGGTGCTACCTACAATACTTTTTTTGATATTGCAGAAAAATACTATGGTAATTTTGATGGGCAATTCCACACTATCAGTGGATTGTATTTTAATAATGATATTAGTTTTGGTACAGCTCAATCGGGATTTTTTGATGATATATACTATAGTGTTAAAAATGTTATTTTAAAGGATACATATTTTAGGTCTCCTGAAAATAATATTGGAGGTATTGCTAATTGTATGGAAGATACAAAACTTAAATCTGTTAATAATGTTAATTATTTAGATGGGTATACAGAGCCGATTATAGAAAATTGTATTTTTGATGGTGAAATTATTGGTAATGAAGTAGGTGGTATTTGCTGTGGTACAGTAGGTTCTACACGCAATATCATGAAAATACAAAACTGTATCAGTTTTGCCAAAATCAAATGTGGTATGTATTCTGCTGGTATTCTCGCGGCAAGTTGGAGTGGGGGTTGTTCTGTTATTAATTGTTATAATGCTGGCGAAATAGTTTGTGCAGAACAAGATGGCTATTATGTTGGTGGTATTTCTGGCGGAGCATCATTATATGGTATTTCTAATTGTTACAATACTGGCAAAGTTACAAATGGATATGGTATTTATGGAACCCATTGGACACCAGTTAACATCACCAATGCCTACAACAACCGAGATGTATGCTCCGACTATATGTACGATTCGAATGGCGACAACATCACCGGCGGAGGCAACACAACCACCGCCACCCTCTGCAATGGCACAATACCCGAAGGCTTTTCGTCCGACGATTGGATTCCCGGTAAAACCGAAACCAAGGACGGCAAGATAGTATACACATTTCCGCATCTTAAAGTGTTCGATGGCAAGTATCCAGCGTACTCAATAACCAAAGATGAACAATCATTCACCGAGCCCGCCCTTGTCGACGGTTATTACCAAATCACCTCGGCAGACCAACTCCTTTGGTTTTCCAACTATGTAAACTCAGGCAACACTGATGCCAAAGCCGCACTCTGCGCCGACATTGTCCTCAACGAAAACCTTTTGGACAAAGTTTCAAAAGGCGAAACCCAAGACCTTATAACTTGGATTCCGATTGGCACGCCCGAATATCCTTACAAAGGCGAGTTTAAAACTGATACTTTTGCCATCAGCGGTCTTTATGTCAACAACCCTGAACAAGATTATGTGGGATTGTTTGGATATTATGCACCGGAAAATTCCAATACTATATATTATCTTTCCGTAAAAGACTCCTATTTTGCCGGACGTGATTATGTCGGCGGACTTTTTGGTTATGTAAATTCGGACCATGCTTCTATTGATTATTATTATTTCAGAGGTGAGGTGTCTGGCAACAACTATGTCGGAGGATTGTGTGGTAGAGTAGATGATTTGAGTAGTTTCTATTATGGCTATGTTTCTGCAAAAGTAACGGGAACCAGTAATGTAGGTTCTGTATGTGGTTATTTGGACGCTAACGAACATTTTTACACTTGCTATTACGACACCCGACTTTGCTCTGTCGGTGCTGTCAACGGCAATGATGATACTAAAAACGATGTCGTTGGCAAAAACACCTTTCAGATAGGTGAAGTGGCATATATTTTAGGTTTCCGTCAAAACCTATCCGACCCTTCATCATTTCCAGAGTTCAAAGGTCAATTTGTACACAAAAACCTATCTGGCAACGGCTACCACAACCCCGAATACGAGAACGGTCATTGTCAATATTGCATCAATTACACCGTCAAAGCCCTTCCGCAAAAGGTTAATGGTGTCTATCAGATATCCAACGCCGAAGAACTTTACGGCTTTATGCACTTGGTAAATAACGGCGAGAACAATGCTAACGCCGTGCTTACTGCCGACATTGTTGTCAACGAAAACGTTCTTGAAAAAGTCCACAGCGGAAACACCGAAGGTTTGAGAGAATGGTATTCGATTGGCGATAATGGCCGGTTGGGCTACAATTTTACCAACGGTACTTTCGCCGGAATATTCGATGGTAATTTTCATACTATCAGCGGACTTTATTTCAATAGCCAAATACGTGGTAATGTACAATGTGGATTTATTAGCAATTTAAACGGTATAGTTAAGAATGTTATTATTGCTGACACATATTTTAAGTCTGCCTACGATGGCGCAAGCGGCATTGCGTGCTATTTAACAGATATGTTATATGATTCGGAATTTAGAAATGTAATAGGTTATACCAATCCACTTATTGAGAATTGTATTTTCAATGGTGAAATCATCGGAGGAGAGCGTGCTGCAGGTATTTGTCTTTCGTTCTCAGTTAATAAAAATGATGATTTTATTAAAAACTGCATCAATTATGGCAAAATTACAGGAGGTTCTTACTCAGGTGGTATACTCGGTGCAAGTTGGGGTTCTGGATCTGTGGTTAACTGCTATAATGCAGGAGAACTTGTCTGTACAGTCGAATCTGACGGGGATTATACAGCATTTGGCGGCATTTGTGGCGGAGCGTCTGTCGCCGGCATTTCTAATTGCTACAATACCGGCTCGGTTTCTTTCGGTCATGGAGTATACGGTTATCATTGGATGCAGTGTAATATCACCAATACTTATAACAATTCTGATATTTGTAAACTGCCCTTAACCACATCAGATACATGGGCAAACAACATCACCGGCGGTGGCAACCTTACCACAGCAGAACTCTGCAACGGCACTTTACCCGAAGGCTTCTCGTCCGACGATTGGATCCCTGGCAAAACTGAAACCAAGGACGGCAAGATAGTATACACATTTCCGCATTTGAAAGTGTTCGACGGCAAATATCCGGCGTATACTATTGAAGAGAAACTTCCTATCGCCATCGAAATCAAAACCCCACCCACTCAAACGGAATATGCGTTGGGAGAGAATTTATATAGTAATGGATTGGTGGTAACATTCAAATTCGATGATAATACGGGAATCGATATTGATTATTACAACGGATTTTATGAATCAACCTCTCGCGAAGCCAAACTTCAAGAAGGTCTGACGCTTTCTGACTTTGACAACACCACCACAGGCAAAAAGACCGTAACAGTAAGATATCAAGACTTGTCGGCTCAGTTTGAGGTTAACGTTGTGGACAGAGGCGTTTGCGGCTACCAATATCTCGATGAAGACGGCACTCTTACATTCTACTATGGAGAATACAAAAACGGTGCTGGATATATCGGTGAGAATGGTTGTTCAAGACCATTTGAAAACGAACTGATAAAAAAAGCCGTTTTCGACCCATCGTTCATAGATTTTAAGCCAACAAACTTAACCAATTTGCTCAGTTTTTATCCTAATCTTCAAGAGATTGTAGATATGGACAAATATCTAAACACCGAGGAAGTTGTTAATATGATGTGGATGTTCGGTTACTGCCCTCTTACAGTATTGGATCTGAGTGCTTTCGACACAAGAAAAGTAAAGAATATGGGTTGTATGTTCGCAGACTGTTCTGGTCAGACCAACTTCACAACCATCTATGTCGGTGACAAATGGAGTACAGAGAATGTGGACCCCTGTATGATGTTCTTTAACTGCACCAACCTTGTCGGCGAGAAAGGCACAAAATGTAATGAGACTACTTGGGATAACAACGACTATATCTACGCCCGCGTCGACGACCCCGAACACGGCAAACCGGGATATTTTACTTATAAAGCACCCAAACCCGAAAATCCCTACACCGAACCAGAAGTCAAAAACAATGCTTACCAAATCTCTTCAGCCGAAGATCTCCTCTACTTTATGTTTGATGTTAACAACGGCAATGTAGATGCCAACGCAATACTTACACAAGACATTGTTGTCAATGCTGATCTGTTTACACAGATATCCGACTTGCTAAAACGTACCACCAAAGCCGGTAACGCCCTCAACGAATGGATACCCATTGGCACAGCAGAAAATCCTTTCCGTGGTACATTCGATGGCAACGGACATATCATCAGCGGCATCTATATCAAAGACGCAACCCAAAGCAATGTTGGACTTTTTGGCAATGTGGGCTCTGAAGCCGTTATTAAAAACCTTGGTGTAACCGATTCGTACATAGCAGGTAACGAAAACGTTGGAGCCATCTGCGGTAAATCCGAAGGTACAGTTGTTAACTGCTACACAGTATCTGAAGTAGTAGGCAACAAAAACGTGAATCCTCTTGTAGGTGCAAAAGAAAAAGCCGCAGTGGTAGAAAACTGCTATTACCTTGCTGAAACACCGATAGCCGACGACCCCTGCGCCAAAACTGCAGAGCAATTCAAATCGGGTGAAGTTGCCGCTCAACTTGCCAAAGGCGCTACCATCAACGGCGTAACCTATTCGGGCGAATCATTTGCAGGACTTACCGA
Organism: Bacteroidales bacterium; assembly: GCA_017962175.1. Taxonomy (GTDB): domain Bacteria; phylum Bacteroidota; class Bacteroidia; order Bacteroidales; family UBA3824; genus UBA3824. Next base: position 17,626 of record JAGCVU010000149.1, read on the forward strand.
ATTGCCCGGCACAGAGAATATTGAAGTTATCTCCGACCCCGAGAATCCCCCCACATCAGTATCAGAGATTTCGCCCAATATCAATGTAAATGTATGGTCGTATAACCATATAATCTACATCGGAAACGCCCCCGACGCCGAATACCGTATCATCGACCTCAACGGTCGCCTAATAACAACATCAACAACAAAATCTACCAAAGAAGAAGTCCAAATCAACAAATCAGGTGTATTGATTGTAATTATTGGCAATCAATCATTTAAGGTATCATTGTAGGGACGCGGCGTGCCACGTCCTTTCTGAAGGGCAGCGTAACCACGCTACCCTTCTTTTTTTGCATTAATTCAAAAAATATTTATTTTTGAGCCATAAAAAAACGAATATGAAACCTCAACTACTTCTACCGCTGATAGCACTCTGCGCTGCTTGTCACAACGCCGACGATAGTTACGAAATTGATATTCATTGTACCGATTGTGGCGGAGCAAATGTATCTATGTGGCAATGTCAGGGCAAAAATCTCAATATTGCCGGTGCTACTGTGTTTGAACACGGTCATGCAGTGTTTAAGGGCAAGGTTGACCAACCGCAGCTGATGTACATCTTTGTGGAAGATGCCATCGACTATTTGCCCGTGTTTGTAGAAAATTCGGATATTGACATCGATTACGTATTTGCACGCCCATCGCGAAGTGTGGTTACAGGCTCTGTTTGTCACAAAAAGTTCAGCGATTTTCTTCAATCGTATTCTGCCTACAGCGACAAAGGCACGGGAATTGATAAAATGATAGAAAACGCCGAAGAAAACTCCGACACACTTATGCTTCAACGTCTTACCGAAAATATCAGAGTTTTGGAGCGCGAAAAGGTTGATTTTCAGCGGCAATACGTTGTTCAAAATATTAATTCGCCGGTGTCGGCATACATACTCAGCACCGACCTTATGTACAAACTTGCGTGCAGCGAATTAGATTCGGTTACAGCTCTTTTTCCCGACGAAATCAAGGGCAGCATTTACCTAAAACAAGTGGCAGAATATCGAGCCAAAATGCCTAACGACACTGCCGCTCAAAATAATTAATTATTATGAAACAGATACTTGCTATAATAATATCAATTCTTGTAATCAACACAGCCACAGCGCAATCTGTTGGCTATACCAATACGTACAAGCATTACGAAGGCACATTCCTAAGAAAAAACGTGGTGCTTGATGTAGTTTTCTTAGACAGCGAGGTAACGGGTAAGTTTTACCAAAAAGGAACACAGGAATGTGTCACTGTTAATGGACATATTAACAATGGAAGTTTGTATCTTACTGGCGGAAAAATTGATTTTGGTGGCGACACCATTGAAAATAGATATTATTGCTCATACAAAGGCACTAAGGGTGTACTTCTCTTAAATGAAGACTACTCTCAATGTATGAAATTCAACGAAGTAGAAGCCGAGCTTCACGATTCTATACCATTTGCATCCGACGATGAAGACAACCCCGTAGCTACTAATAATATATTTTACTCTTATCTACAACCTGCTGCATACAAAGGGGTGGAAACCAACGACAATCTCAAGGCTCTATTTGCAAAAATGTTCAATGCAGCACCACAACAGAGCGTTGAGGGCGACTTCTTTTATCCTGAGCCTTACCCCACAATGAAACTCAAAAACGATTTGCAAACCGCAAAAAACCGTTTCCGAAAATTTGTAGACAGCGAATTGCAAAGTGGCGACAAAATTTCGTCGCAAGAACTTACTATGCAAGAAACTAATTATCAGTATGTAACCTACAACAACAACGGACTTGTGTGCATTGTCAACAATTGCTATTCATACGCTGGCGGAGCTCACGGCATGTATGCAAATATTCCGGTGATTTTCGACCTTGAACAAAACCGCATTCTCACCAAAAAAGATATTTTTAAACCCGACACCGATGAGGCTATCATAAAACTGATTATCAAATACTTTATTGCTCATGGTGATGCCGACGACAAACCTTCCGACGAAAGCGAAGGTATATACAAAGACGACGTTTTTGTAGAAAACAACATTGGTATCGAAAATGGCTCAATCATTTTCTTTTACCAACCTTACGAAATCAACTCTTACGTGGCAGGTTCGTATTCCGCCGTTATCAAAATATCAGATTTACTACCATACATAACAGATAACTCACCCATTAAACGAATGTTGAAATGAAAAAACTAATTACTACACTTCTGATTGTTGCCTCCGCACTCAATATTGTGAAGGCACAAACCGACCAAAACAAAACAATCTACACCGACCTTCGCGCCGAACTCATCGGTACGCCCAAAGACGACATTAATAATGTGATTGTGCTTACCGCCAAGTATTTTTTAGAAACGCCATACGTTGGTCACACGTTGGATTCTAACGATGTGGAACAGCTTGTGGTTAATCTTAACCGTTTCGACTGTATGACTTTTGTGGAATCGGTGCTTGCTCTTAGTATCGATTATATGTCAGACGATCCTGATTATCATAATTTTGAAAATATTTTGCAAAAAATTCGTTACCGTGGCGGCAATATCAGCGGCTACACTTCACGACTGCATTACACCTCTGATTGGATTTTCGACAATACTCAAAAGCAGACCGTTGTAGACCGCACCAAACAACTTGGAGGTTTGGCATTTCGTCCTGTGTTGACCTATATGAGCACTCATCCGCAAAGTTACACTCAGTTAAAAGACAACAAGCTGGCTGTTGACTCTATGCGCTTGATTGAAAAACAAATAAATCTCCGCAAGGCTATGAACTATATACCTAAATACAAGGTGGCAACAATCGAAAAAAACATCAATTCGGGTGACATTATAATGATTACCACCTCCACACCGGGTCTTGATTATGCTCACGTGGGTTTTGCCATTAAAGATGGTAATGTGTTGAAGTTTATTCACGCATCGTCAGACCAAAAAAAGGTGGTGATTACTTCATCGTGGCTTCACACATATCTCAACGGGGTAAAAAACTTCACAGGTATTTCGGTATTAAAGGCTAAATAAAATTACCATTCTCTCAAAAACGCCTCTACCGAAAACATATTGATACTTGCCGCTGAGCCGTAGCATGCTCGTGAATACGATATCGCAAAACGTCGAAGTCGTACATCGGCGCCAAACGAAAATCCTGCCGCGCGGCTTGCATTGCTCATACGCAAATCGTTGTGTCGCTGTACATTAAATCCTGCCTTTGCCGATACGGTTGATTTGGGAAACAATTCTAACCCAAGCACAAAATGGTCGGCAATATTGGTGGCATTGTCCTCGTCTAAACGGCTTTGCAATTCGGTTAATGATACCGAAAAACGCAGCGGAGCATATTCCAACATTTTGCTCGCACCTACTTGAATACACAACGGCAAAGGTTCTCGATGCGAACCTGTATATGGAGTACATTGAAAACCAACGTTTTGTGCAGTAGCGGCAACTACCATTCCCACTTGAGAAAATGTGTAAACCATTCCAAAATCAAATGCAATGCCCCACGAATGGTATTGTTCAAGATGTGAAAATATGGTTTTGGTGGCAACGCTTGCCCGAAAGTTTTTGGTAATCTGACGAATAGCAGCACAGTATATGGCGCAGTCTTTGGCAGAGAATGTGCCTCCGAGCATACCGGCTTCGTCGGCATAGTCGAAACTGCCGTAGTTCATAAATTGCACTCCGCCTGCCACGCTCCAAAGAGTGTCGATTTTGGCGCAGTAAGCTGCAGTGCCAAAGTTGATGTCGGCTATATAGTCGGCGTAGTTGAGCGCTGCGTAGCGGTCGTTAAGGGTGTCGATCATAGCGGCGTTTGAAAAAATATTGTTTGCCCCGAGGTTTCCGCTGGCAATGGTGGCTCCGCCCATAGCGGCAGAATTGCTACATACAGGCAGCTTGAGAAACGTATAAACGCTCTCACCGCCGGTTTGGGCAAAGATTTTTGCCGTGCCGAGTATAAAAAACGATAATATCCAAAAAACTTTCATAGTGCAAAGTTCGTATTTTTGGGTGTAAAAAATACTATTATTCAAAAATATTATTTAATTTCGTGTTTCATACTTAAAAAAAATTTTTTGGCAACAACATATCAGAAACTAATACAATTATGAGATTATTTTACAAAATCAGTAATATCGCAGTAGCTGTCTTATTGATAACCGGTTGCGGCAATCAGGAGAAACCCGTAGAAACAATACTTGACAACGATACCGTGGTGCAATCGCAAAACACCATTTACCTCAACCAAGATGAACTTCCACCAGCCAACGATGTGGCACGTTTTCTTGCCGGAAAACCTGTTGACCGATTTGCCTCGGTGCAAAATTCCGACTATTACAAAGATTACGCTATCAAGGCTCAGCAGCAATGGTCGGAACTTAAAGCCAAAACTCTCAATCCGATAGGGGAGTGGAGTAGAAACAATATTCCGGATTTTTACAACGATACCACTTGTCTGTTTTATCCGTTTGGCGGTCCCGACTTGGTATTTGCTTTTGCTTTTTTCCCAAATGAAAACACATATGTGCTTCAGGGATTAGAAAATCCGGGTTCTATCACAATGCCCGACGTGCTTACCGAATTGCAAACTCGCGAATATCTCGACTCGCTGCTCTATTCTTACAGATATATCAATCGTTTCGGCTTTTTTGTGGCAAGTCATATGGCCGACGATTTTAAAAACTATGCGCTCAATGGCACAATACACCTTATATTATATACGCTCGCTATGGAAAATTGCATTATCACTTCGTACCAGAATGTGTATATCGATCAGTTTGGTACACTTGCAGCCAGCGACGGAAAACCCACCAAATCACCTTACGGCTACAAAATCACTTTTATGAAAGATGGAAGTGCAAAACCCAAAACCATTGTATATCTGCGTATGGATGCCAGCGACCCGCCACTTACCGGACGATTTGAGTTTCCATATTTTATCAACTCTTACAAGGATAAAATTTGCTACCTTAAATCTGCTTCTTATCTGCTGCAAAACAATGAGTTTACCATTATGCGCAAGATACTCACCGACCAGTGCGACCGCATTTTGCAAGACGAATCGGGATTGTCGTATGCTCACGTGCTCAAAAACTACGATGTGGACATCTACGGCACTTACACACGTCCTATGAAGGTGTTTTCGTATTACAAGCAGGAAGATCTCAAGGCGGCTCTCGAAGCCAAAAAGTCAAAAGCTTTGCCGTTTCGCATAGGTTACGCTTCGCAGATCAACGAATCGGTGCTGATGGCATGTCGTCGCAAGGGTAAATTCCCCAACATCGTGAACAATCAGCCCAAAGAAACAGCCGGACCTACACAGCAGTTTACCGGCGATACTATATATAAGGTGCAGTTCAAGGTTAGTTGGAACATTATTCCTGAAAACGACCCCTCATTAAAAGGTTTGCCCGGCGTAGACTATTACACCGACAACAGCGTTTATAAATACACTGTGGGCGCTATGAAATCAGAGGCTGAATGTGCTCAACTATTGCAACAAGTACGCAAAAAGGGCTTTTCTGACGCCTTTATTGTTAAATTCGTAAACGGACAAAGAATAAAATAATGAAAAAGAGAGTATTATTTATCGATCGCGACGGCACAATTATAGTAGAGCCGCCCGTAGACTATCAAGTAGACCGCCTAGAAAAATTTAAATTTGTTGACGGTGCAATTATTTCGCTCAACAAAATTCGCAAATATACCGATTTTGAGTTTGTTATGGCTACAAACCAAGACGGACTCGGCACACCATCGTTTCCTGAAGAGGATTTTTGGCCGCTGCAAAACCTTATGCTCGACACTTTAAAATCAGCCGGAGTGGAGTTTAACGATATTCTTATCGACCGCAGTTTTGAGCACGAAAACCTGCCCACACGCAAGCCGGGAACCGTTATGATGAAAAAATATCTTGAAGACGAAGAATACGACCTTTCGCAAAGTTTTGTACTTGGCGACCGTCCAACTGATGTAATGCTTGCCAAAAATCTTGGTTGCAAGGCTGTGTTCTTTGGCGCGGAACTTCCCGAAGAATTAGAACCTTATTGTGCACTTCACGCTAATAATTGGACCGAGGCAGAACGTTTCATCATCAGTAGCAACAATATTATTGAGGTAACTCGCAACACTGCCGAAACCAAAATCAGCTTGAAACTTTATCCCGGAAATCCCGAAATTAAGCACGTGGATACCGGCGTAAAATTCTTTGACCACATGCTTTCGCAATTGCCTGTGCACGGATGTTTTGGGTTAGACCTCACTTGCGATGGCGATATTGAAGTAGACGAACATCACACCATTGAAGATGTGGCGTTGGCACTTGGTACTGCAGTTAACATGCTGTGGCAGCGACGAAAACTTATCAATCGTTATGCTTTTGTTCTCCCAATGGACGATTGCCTTGCCCAAGTGGCGTTAGACCTTGGAGGTCGCCCGTGGATGCTGTTTAAGGCAGATTTTACACGCGAAAAAATCGGCGATTTCCCAACCGAAATGATCACTCACTTTTTTAAATCATTTTGCGACAATGCCAAATGCAATCTCAACATCAAAGCCGAGGGCGACAACGAGCACCACAAACTCGAAGGCATTTTTAAAGCGTTTGCCAAATGTTTAAAACAAGCTATTAGTTACGACTTTACGCTGCAAACGATTCCGAGTTCAAAAGGTATGCTATAATTTTCAAAGCGTTACACAATGATTAACGGCAAAAAAATTGGAGTTGTGCTTCCGGCTTACAATGCCGCCAAGACCCTAAAACCCACTCTCGACGAAATTCCTTACGACATTGTAGACGAGGTGATACTCACCGACGACTGCAGTCAGGACGATACCGCCGAGGTGGCAGCTCAGCTTGGTATCAAGCATATTATCCGTCACGAAAAAAACCGTGGTTACGGCGGCAACCAAAAAACCTGCTACAAAAAGGCTATTGAACTTGGTTGCGACATTATAGTGATGCTGCATCCCGACTATCAGTACACGCCAAAACTGATTCACGCTATGTGCTACACCATAGCCGACGGCGTTTATCCCGTGGTGATAGCTTCACGAATACTTGGCAAAGGTGCTCGCAAGGGCGGAATGCCACTTTATAAATATGTAGCCAATAGGTTTTTGACGTTTTTTCAAAACCTTATGATGAACCAAAAACTTAGCGAATATCACACCGGCTATCGTGCTTTTGCGCGCGAGGTTATCGAAAACCTTAATCTCGAAGCCGACAGCGACGATTTTGTGTTTGACAATCAGATGATAGCCCAAATTTTTTACGCCGGATACGAGATTGCCGAAGTTACGTGTCCTACCAAATACTTTAAAGAGGCTTCATCGATTAATTTCAAAAGAAGTGTTAAATATGGTTTCGGGGTTATTTTTACTTCGATAAATTACTTTTTAGCCAAAACTAAGATTAAAATTCATCGTATATTTAAAGCAGAAATGTAAAAAAGGGCAATGTAGATTAACCATTCAAACTAATGACTTTTAACCGTCTACACCATAGTGTTTTATGTACGGCTATATTTTTATTGCCGCTATTGCTGATTGTGCAGTCAGCCAATGCACAAATAGTAGATACTATGCGTATTAGTGAAATGGTTTCCGGAGTTAATGTGCTGCCGTTTGTGCCCAAAACGATAATCTCTTCTATCACCATTACCGGCAACAAAAAAACCAAAGATATGGTCATCTTGCGCGAACTCACTTTTGCTGAGGGCGATACATTGCCCACCAGTACACTTGCACAAGAGTTTGACCAAAGCAAAACCAACGTACTTAAAACATCATTGTTTAACTACGTAACAATTACAGCCACCGAAATAGAATCCGGTTTTGCCGCTGTAACGGTAAATGTAGAAGAGCGTTGGTATCTTTGGCCGTCTTTTTCGATAACGCCTCACAACGGCAATCTTAACCAATGGCTGCGCGACCCTGATATTCACAAAGTTGACGTTTGTTTCGGATTAAAAAAATACAATTTTCGTGGTAGACGCGAATTGCTATTTTTTAATTTCAGGCGTGGATTCAACAATATTTCGCAAATCGGCTATTCAAATATAGCTATCGACAAAAAATACCGTCATCTATTGGCCACATCACTTACTCTTAAAACTCAAAAAGATGTGCTTGTGCGCACAACCGATGGCGAAGGCGAATACATTCAATTTGGTCAAAACGCCTTTAAGGAAGTCAAGCCCGATCTGATTTATCAATTTCGCCAAAATATCAATACATCGCACTATTTTAATATATCTTACGACGATGTGTCTATTTGCGATTCGCTTGTGTTGCTCAATCCCGATTTTCTCGGCGACGGTAAAACTCATATCCGTAATATCACCACAGCATATCGTTTTCGTATCGACAACCGCAGTTCGTCGTATTATCCGTTGACTGGTTCTTATTACGAGGTAGCTTTTAAACGGATAGGCTATTTGTCTGATTCTCCGGTGGTTTTAGGAGCTGAAGCCGATGTAAGGCATTATTTCAAATTTGCCGACAGAATTTATTTTGCGGCTCAGGCATATGTGGCCACATATACCAACAATACGCCGTTTTATCTTCGTCCCAACCTCGGCTCCAAACCCAATATTTTTGAGGGATATGAGCACAACCTTATTTATGGCGATGCATTGTCGTACATCAAAACGTCGTACAAGTTTGAGATTATACCCACGCACATTGTACATTTTGAGCGTATTAACATCCCAAAATTCAACAAGATACACTTTGCGGCGTATCTCAATGTTTTTGCCAATTGCGCCTACGTAGAAGACCACGGCGACACCGATTCGCTCCGAAACCCTTACAACAACACTTTTCTTGGTGCCATCGGACTTGGTCTGGATATTGTTACCTATTATGACAAAGTTTTTTCTATCTTTGTCACGCGCAATGTGCAAAACAATCACTACTTGGGCGTAGGATTTAGGTCATTTTTTTAAAAATATTACACTATGAAGATAGCAATTTTCGGACGCGAGTTTAAAGACGATTTCAACGAATCGATATACAAGATATTCGAGACACTCAACCGCAATCAAGCGGAAATATTCATTCACGAGGAGTATCTCAAATTCATTAATCAAGATTTGTTTTTCTTTCCTAAAATTTCGGGCACTTTTAATAGTAGCAACACCATGCCCGCCGGTCTCGACCTTCTTATAAGCGTGGGAGGCGACGGCACTATGCTCGAAAGCGTTCAATATGCTCTTGGCGCCGACATTCCCGTGTTAGGTATCAACAGCGGACGCCTCGGTTTCCTTGCAACTGTATCCAAAAAGACCTTAGACAAGGCTTTTGAAGATATTTTTGCCCGCAACTACCAAATCGAAACCCGCACATTGTTGGAACTCAATAGCGAAAACAACCGTTTTGGCGACTTGAATTTCGCTCTCAACGAACTCACCATTATGCGTGTAAATTCAAGTTCGATGATAAGCATCAACGTATATCTCAACGAAGAATTTTTAAACACATATTGGTCTGATGGATTGATTGTGGCCACGCCCACGGGTAGCACCGCTTATTCGCTCAGTGCCGGCGGACCTATCATAACTCCCGGCAGTGGCAATTTTGTAATCACCCCTGTATCGCCTCACAACCTATCTGTGCGCCCGATTGTAATATCCGACGACAGTGTACTCAGACTCAAAGCCGACGGTCGAGGTCGCAATTTTCTTGCCTCGTTAGACTTTAAGCAAGCCACTTTCTCGTTTGAGGAAGAACTTATTCTGCGCCGTTCCGACAAAAAACTTAAGCTGATAAAATTCAGTGAAAGCACATTTTTCAATACTTTAAGAAACAAACTTCTTTGGGGAATGGATAAAAGAAATTAAAAATTAATGTTATAACAAAAAAATATTTAATAACTTTGCCGCCGGATATATTAATAAGGACAAAAAGAACGTTATAACTCAGAGATAATTTTTTGAAAAATACATAGAACCATGAAAAAAGCCGTAGCTATCATACTTATTTCTATATTTGCAGTAACAGCCGCATATTCGCAAGCTTGGAAACGCGATCGCAACAGCGTGTTCGGCGGAGTAGGCTATAATTTCTTCATGGGCGAACTCGGCGGCGGCAAAAAAGACGCAGCTCACTTTATGGGTATCCGCGACGTTGACCTCGCCTCCACACGTCCTGCATTGCAAGCAGGATATCGTTACCGCATACTTGAACCGCTTTCTGTAAGAGCTTCGTTTACTTATTGTCGTATTTTTGGCGACGATGCAGAGTCTGCCAACATTTACCGCAAGGCGCGAAACCTCAATTTCCGAAGCAATCTTTTTGAATTTGGAGCCAACATCGACTACTATTTTGTAAAAGAAAAAGCCGTATCGCGTTTTGGAGCTTTCCAGAGCGTATCGCAGTGGAAACAACGTATTTCGGCATACTTCTTTGTTGGTGTGGGAATGTTGCATTTCAAACCTCAAGGCAAACTCGACGGCTCTTGGCACGACCTTCAGCCGCTTTGCACCGAAGGTCAAGGTTCGGGCATTGTGCTCAAAGTTACCGACGAAAATTCAAACACTATCACCGTTAAGACCGAATCAAAACCCTACAAACTTTGGGCTGTAACAGTACCGCTCGGCATCGGTGTTAAGTATCGTCTTAATCCCAAAATGGCACTCAGCCTTGAATTGTCAAACCATTACACCACCACCGACTACATCGACGACATCTCGTCAGATTACTATATCAACTACGAGCAAGAAGGCGTAACACCACCAAGCGACCTCACTCCCAAGTTTGCCGACCGTCACTTCGATGTTGACAACAACGGACAGCTCATTGAAGCCGAGGCTCCCTACAAATCGGGACAAATGCGACGTGGCAATTCAGGTTACAACGATGCATATCTTATCACTATGATATGCTTCCACTACAAACTTACCGAAAATCTTATACCTACTCGTAAGCCAAAATACAACTAAATTATAAATTGCTATAAAACAAGTTTTTAGCAACACTTTTTTAGTCAATCGCATATTTTTCTAAAAAAAAATAGCAAAAACGCATAATATTTTTTTGTAAAATAAAATCTTTATGCTTAATTTTGCAAAAAATTAATTGAAGAGGGGACTCAGTGTCCCCTCTTTTATTCACGTTTACGAAATGATATCAGAACAAAGCATACGTAACATATTAGAACAACAGCCGGAATTTGCGGAGTATTTCTTTGTAAGCATCAAGGTTTCGGGCGACAATCACATCGAGATTCTTGCCGACACCGACAAAGGAATCACTATCGACCAATGCGGTGAAATTTCTTCAAAACTTGAAGAAATTTTAGACCGCGACAAAGAAGATTTCGAGCTCGAAGTTTCCAGCCCGGGTCTTACCGAGCCGTTTAGAGTGCCGAGGCAATACGCCAAAAACATCGGCAACGACGTAGAGATTGTTCTTATCGACGGACAAAAACTTGAAGGCACACTCATCGCCGCCGACAGCGACGGCGTTACCATAAAGCAAACCGTTACCGAAAAAGTTAACGGCAAGCGCAAAAAGAGCGTAATAGACAACACTATACGCTTCGACAATATAAAGACAACAAAATTGAAAATTAAATTTTAAAATATAGGCGGTTAAAAAAATGGAAATCAACAACCTCATAGAGACATTTGCCGAATTTAAAGAGCAGAAGAGCATAGACCGCGCCACCATGATGCGCGTTATTGAAGAAGTATTCAGAAACATCCTTGCCAAAATGTACGGCACCGATGAAAACTTCGACATAATAATCAACATCGACAAAGGCGACCTCGAAATATGGAGAAACCGTGTAGTTGTGGAAGACTCCGACCTACAGGACCCCAACCTCGAAATATCGCTCACCGAAGCTAAAAAAATCGACAGCGACTACGAAGTAGACGAGGAAGTTACCGACGAAGTACCTTTCCGCGATTTCGGTCGTCGCAACATTCTTACTCTTAGACAAAACCTTACTTCTAAAATATTAGAATTAGAGAAAGAAAAACTCTACGAAAAATACAAAAACCGCATCGGCGAAATTGTTGCAGGTGAAGTATATCAAGTTTGGAAACGCGAAATACTCATTCTCGACGACGAAGGCAACGAACTTATGTTGCCCAAAGCCGAGCAGATTCCCACCGACTTTTTCCGCAAAGGCGACAATCTCCGTGCTGTTATCAGTCAAGTGGAGATGCGCAACGGTTCGCCGTTTATCCTTCTTTCGAGAACCGACCCGGCTTTCCTCGAACGCCTGTTCGAACTCGAAGTGCCCGAAATCAACGACGGACTTATCACAATCAAGAAAATTGTACGTATCCCGGGCGAACGCGCCAAAGTAGCTGTAGAAAGCTACGACGACCGTATCGACCCAGTAGGAGCATGCGTAGGCATGAAAGGCTCGAGAATACATGGCATCGTACGCGAATTGCGCAACGAAAATATCGACGTTGTCAACTTCTCGGCTAATACTCAACTCTATATACAACGCGCTTTGAACCCGGCCAAAATCAATAACATCAAAGTTAACGAAGCCGAAAAGAAGGCAGAAGTTTACCTCGACCCTGAAGAAGTATCTAAGGCTATTGGTAAAATGGGCGCGAATATCAAACTCGCAACACAACTTACAGGTTACGACATCGAAGTATACCGCGATATCGACGAAGGCGAAGAAGACGTTGACCTCGAAGAATTCAACGACGAAATCGAAATGTGGATCATCGACACTCTCAAGTCAATCGGCTGCGACACAGCAAAAGACGTATTAAAAATCTCCAAAGACGAACTCGTAAGACGTACCGACCTCGAGGAGGAGACTATTGAAGAAGTTCTGAACATTCTTAAAGCCGAATTTGAGTAAACCATGGATTCGCACAAGATATGCCGCAGACTTAGTTTTAACAGCAGTTAACATCATTCCCAGACAATGCAGGACAACAAGGACATTAGACTAAACAAAATTGCAAAAGAGCTCAACGTAGGCATCAACACAATCGTAGAGTTTCTTCACAAAAAAGGACAGAAAATCGACGCCAACCCTAACACAAAGATTGACGGCGCGCAGTATGATATGCTCATGAAAGAGTTCAGTTCAGATATGCTCGCTAAAAAACAGGTTGAAAAACAAGTTGAAATCGACAAAAAAAGAAAAGAAACAATAACTGCCGGAAAAGAACAGAACAAAGAACAAAACAAGGCTCAAAACAAAAACACAACTGACAAACAAGAATTCAAGATTTTAGGCAAAATAGATCTGAATCAAAACAATAAGACTAAACCACAGCAGCAACAAAAACCTGCTGTCGACAACAAACCACAACAGCCAGTGCAACAAGAAAATCCAAAGCCCGAAAACCAGAACGGACAGCAAAAAAACGACAACAGAAACAACAACAAGCCCAACAACAAACCAAACAACAATAAACCTAAAGACGAGAAGTCTATCAAGGTAGTGGGCAAGGTTGATTTAGATGCGCTTAACCGTCCCGCCGCAGCTCCCGAAAAGAAAAACAACGAACGCCGCGACGAGGCTGCAAAACCACAAATTCGTGAGCGCCGTCCCGACCGTATGTCGACTGAACCCGTTCCCAAGGACGATGAAATTTTCGTTCCGAAGGTTTACAAAATCACCGGTCCTAACATCGTGGGCAAAATCGAGCTCCGCGATGAGCCTAAACCGCAGTCGGGCAAACGTCAGAGCAAGAAAAAACGTCGTCGCATTGGCAAAGAACCTGTTGATATTCAACAGAAAGACGAACAACGCGAAAATAGCAAGGGTGACTCTAAAAGCCGTCCTCCCAAAAACGGCAAAAAAGGCGAACCACACGAACGTGGCGAACGCAACGAAAACAAAGGCAATGGCGAATCTCGCCGTAGCCGCGACAAAAAACGCCGTACTGAGGAAATCAAAAAGGAGATCACCGCCGAAGATATAAAGAAACAGATTAGGGAAATCAACGCCCTTCAAAACAGCACAAAGGCTAAGAGCCAGACTTCGCTTCACAACCGCGACCGTCGCGACCGTGCTCATCAACGTATTCTCGAAGAAAACAAGTTGGCTGAAACTCAGAAAAACGTGCTCGAAATCACTGAGTTTATCACCGCCAACGACCTTGCTTCGCTTATGAACGAACCGGTCAACAAACTGCTTTCAATTTGTTTCGACTTAGGTTTCCCCGTATCTATCAACTCTCGACTTGACGCCGAAATGATCAAGGTTATCACCGATGAACTTGGTTTCGAGGTTAAATTCCTTGGCGTGGGCGAAGAGCCCGATCCGGTTAAGAAACTTGATCCTGATGAAATGGAGCCGCGTCCGCCTATTGTTACCATTATGGGTCACGTAGACCACGGTAAAACTGCGCTCCTCGACTATATCCGCAAAACCAATGTGATTGCCGGTGAGGCAGGCGGTATCACACAGCATATTGGAGCTTACAACGTTACGCTCCCCGACGGAAAGCGAATCACTTTTCTCGATACTCCGGGTCACGAGGCGTTTACAGCTATGCGTGCCCGCGGTACCAAAATTACCGACATTGTGGTAATCGTTATCGCAGCAGACTCGCAGGTGATGCCCACAACCGAGGAGGCTATCAGCCACGCCAAGGCGGCAAACGTGCCTATCGTGTTTGCTGTCAACAAGATTGACCGTCCCAATGCAGATCCCGAAAAAATCCGCCGCGAACTTTCGGAACGTGGCATGTTGGTAGAAGATTGGGGTGGCGACTACGGCTGCGTAGACATCTCGGCAAAACAGGGTACCAATGTTGACAAACTTTTGGAACGCATTCTACTTGAAGCCGAAATGCTCGACCTTAAAGCTTCTTACACTTGTCCCGCATTTGGTTCGGTAGTTGACGCTGCTCTCGACCACGGTCAAGGCTATGTTACCAACGTGGTTATCAGCCACGGCACACTTAAAGTGGGCGATGTGGTATGGGCAGGTTGCTACTCAGGCAAGATTAAGGCTATGTTCAACGAACGTAACAAACGCGTAAAATCTGCAGGACCTGCAATGGCAGCTTCTATTCTTGGTCTCAACGGTGCGCCCAACGCCGGCGACAAGTTTGAGGTTATGGAAGACGAACGTTCGGCACGTGAAAGAGCCGTTCGCCGTCAGCAGATAGAACGCGAAATTACCAACCGTATCAATGTAATGGACCTCAATAAGTTTGCTCACGACGTTATCGCAGGCAATGCTGAAGAACTTGTGCTCAACCTTGTAATCAAAGGCGACGTTCAAGGTTCTATCGAGGCTCTCAAAAGTTCGTTTGAAAAACTCTCAACCGAAAGCATCAAGGTTAAGGTTATACATGCGGGCGTAGGTCAGATTTCAGAATCCGACGTTATGCTTGCCAAAGCTTCTAAGGCTATCATCATCGGTTTCCAAGTACGTCCTGCACAGGGTACCAAGAAACTCGCCGAGAAAGATAATGTGGAAATTCGTCTCTACTCTATCATCTACGACGCCATCGACGATGTCAAAGACGCTCTCGAAGGTATGCTTTCACCCGATATCAAGGAAGAGATTACCGGTACTGCCGAAGTCAAGGAAATATTCCATATCGCCAAGGTGGGCAACATCGCAGGATGTATGGTTCAGGACGGAAAGATCATCCGCAAAAACAAGTGCCGCGTTATCCGCGACGGTATTGTGGTTTACTCCGGCGAACTCGGTTCTCTCAAGCGTTTCAAAGACGATGCTTCAGAGGTTATCACCGGTATGGAGTGCGGCTTGAATATCGACAAATTCAACGACATCAAAGTGGGCGACATCATCGAATCTTACGAGGAGAAAGAAGTCCGCAAAAAACTTTAATATCATTCATCATCCATTCTTCATGGGGCGGGTTTCCTTTCACTTTGGAAATCCGCCTTTTTAAAAAAAACAATAAACTAACTCAATATGAAAAAACTCATCTCCTTAATCGCAATTCTCACAATCACAATTATGCAGGTGTCTGCAGGCGAGGGAATGTGGATACTCTCGCTCATTGGCAAAAACTACGACCAAATGAAGGCCGCAGGTTTCCGTCTTTCTGTTGAGGACATTTATAGTCTTAATCAAGCGTGTTTAAAAGACGCTGTGGTGGCGCTCAACGACGGAGAATGTACTGCCGAGTTTGTTTCGTCAAAAGGTATGCTGCTTACCAATTATCACTGCGGCTACGACGACATTCAGTCGCAAAGTTCGGTGCTCCACGATTACCTTACCGATGGTTTTTGGGCAAAAACCCTCAAAGACGAACTTCCAATCAAAGGCAAAACAGCATCGCTTCTTGTTAGTATCGAAGATGTTACCTCCAAGATTCTTTCGCCAGAAACTCTCCGTCTTTCGCCCGAAGCTCAGGCTGCGGTTATTGAAGGTGTGATTGAAACTATGGAAGAAGAAAATTCGCAAGATGGCAAATACAAAGTAGAGGTTACCAACTTTTTTGACGGCAACAGCTACTATATGTTTAAATATATAGTGTTTAAAGATGTTCGTTTGGTTGGCGCTCCGCCTGAGTCGATCGGACAATTTGGTGGCGAAACCGACAATTATATGTGGCCACGCCATACTGGCGACTTCTGCATTTTCCGTGTTTATACCGCACCCGACGGTTCGCCCGCCGAATATGCTGACAACAACGTACCGTACGTTCCTAAAAAACATTTGAAAATCAATGCAAAAGGTGTCAATGAAAACGACTTTGCTATGATTATCGGCTATCCAGCTGAAACTATGCGCCATTATTCGTCGTGGGATATGGCTCAAACCCGCGACAACTATTACGCCGTACTTGTGGATGTATTTGGCAAACGTTTGAATGCATTGAAAGGTTTTATCGACAGCGACGACACTATACGCATCAAATATTCGGCTAAATACGCCAACGATTGCAACGCTTATAAATGCTTTTTAGGCGCAAATCAAGCTCTTAAAGATTTAGATGAAATCAACCACCGCGCCAACGATGAGGCTCGTCTTTCGCGATGGATTGCCGACAACAAACGCACTGACTACAAAAACGTGCTCAAACAGTTGAAAAAAGATTTTGCCACTTGCGAATCCAAAAACCTCTATTTAAACTATTGGTCGTTTGCCATTTATTCAGGATGCGAGTTTATCAACTTTGCTATTCAGCACTACGCCTTGCAACATTACCTCGAAATGGGATTTTTCAAGCAGGCTAACAAACTGATTGACGAATTACGTACCACAAGCGAGGAATATTTCCGCGATTATAGTTCCAAGGTTGACCTTGCCATTTCTAAACAGATGATTAGATACTATATGTCTAAAGTGCCTGCTAAATACACCGTTAAGGGCGCAAGCGATTCAGCATACTTTGCCGTGTTAGACGATTGTTTCAATCATTCGATTCTCACCGACAAGAGCCGTTACGATAAGTTTTTAGACAATCCTTCTGCCGAAATACTTAGCAACGATATGCTTTTTGCAATAGCAATTGAATGGCTCGACGTGATGTTTAATCTTCAAACTTCTGATTCGTTTGACAGCAAGATGGATTTTCATAAACGTCAGTATACCAAGGCAATGCTTGATATGGTGACAACCTCCAACCCCGATACGCTTCTTTATCCCGATGCCAACAGCACTATGCGTCTCACATATGGAAATGTTTTGGGCTACACAGCCAATGGAAAGGATATGGGTTGGTACACTGTTATCGATTCGTTGATAGCCAAAAAGAAAGACAACGACCGTGAGTTTTATGTTTCGCCGCGTTTGCAACAGCTTTTCGACAATCGCGATTTTGGCTCCTACGCTCAAGACGGCACTCTCCGACTTTGTTTCCTCACCGACAACGACATCACCGGCGGCAACAGCGGCAGCGGGGTGCTCAATGGCGACGGCGAACTGGTGGGTCTCGCTTTTGATGGCAACTGGGAAGCTATGGCGTGCGATTTTGTGTTTGTGCCTTCATTGCAACGAACCATCTGCGTGGATATCAGATTCGTGCTCTTTATTATCGACAAATACGCCGGAGCTAAAAATATTATTGACGAAATGGATATTATCTGACACAAAAACAGCCTTTTATGGAACAGAAATTAGATTTAGACAACATCGACCCCGTGGTTTTTTACGGCGTAAACGAACAGCGTTTGGAAAAAATCCGTCAGAATTTTCCAAAACTGAAACTCATTGCCCGTGGACATGAAATCAAAATTCTTGGCGAAACCGAAGAGGTGAAACGTTTTTCTGAATCCATAGAACTCATAAAGGCTCATTTTGCTAAATACAATTCCTTGTCGGATAATGAATTAGAAAGCATTCTTCATAAAGACATTCACAAAGCCTCGCTCTATGCCGGTGGGGGAGATGCCATTGTATATTCGGTAACGGGTGTGCCAATTCGTCCTCGCTCGCAAAACCAAGTGCAGATGGTAAAGGAACTCGAACGCAACGACCTTTTGTTTGCTACGGGTCCTGCCGGTACTGGCAAAACATATCTTGCTGTGGCATTGGCTGTAAGAGCCTTGAAAACCGGAATGGTGCGCCGCATTATACTCTGTCGTCCCGCGGTGGAGGCTGGCGAAAAAATCGGTTTCTTGCCCGGCGACATGAAAGAGAAACTCGACCCATATATGCAGGCTCTCTACGATGCTCTCAACGATATGATTCCGCAACGTAGATTGGAAGATATGATTGAGGAACGCATTGTGCAGATTGCCCCTCTCGCATTTATGCGCGGTCGCACGCTTTCGGATGCTGCTGTGATTTTAGACGAAGCTCAAAATGCTACCGTGGCTCAGTTAAAAATGTTTCTCACCCGTATGGGCGAAAATTCCAAGTTCATAGTCACTGGCGACGAAACACAGATCGACCTGCCACGCAAATCTGATTCGGGACTTGTTCACGCCCTCCATATTCTCAAAGGAATCAAAGAAATCTCGTTTGTAGCCTTCAACGGCGACGACGTGGTGCGTCACAAACTTGTAAAAAAGATTATCAGCGCATATGAAACTCCAATTCATAATTCATAATTCACAATTCATAATTCTTAATTCATAATTCGTAATTAATTAATATTAAATATTATGGAAAAAGCATTAATCAAAACAGAATTCAACTTCAAAGGTCAGACAAACGTTTATCACG
>JAGCVU010000150.1 GCA_017962175.1 Bacteroidales bacterium
GTAGTGTTGATGCTGTGGTTTTTGATCAACGAAGCGGCCATATTCGAAAGCATAGATTTTCTGTGGCCATACTTCCTACCTAAATGATTGATTTTGTCTCTATGTCTCATTGTTTTATAAATTACTGAGCATCACTGCTCTTGGATTAATCTTTATCAAGTTTGTACTTAGAAATATCCATACCGAAACTGAGGTTCATGTTTTCTAACAAGTCGTCGAGCTCGGTGAGAGATTTTTTACCGAAGTTGCGGAACTTTAACAAATCGTTCTTGTTGAATACTACAAGTTCTGCGAGGGTTTCTACATCGGCAGCTTTCAAGCAGTTGAGTGCGCGTACCGAAAGGTCGAGATCCACGAGTTTTGTCTTCAAGAGTTGACGCATATGGAGTACTTCCTCGTCGAATTCTTCGTTTTCAAAGCTTTCGTTAGAATCGAGGGTGATCTTCTCATCAGAGAACAACATAAAGTGGTAGATGAGGATCTTAGCAGCCTCTTTCAACGCCTCTTTTGGGTGGATAGAACCGTCTGTTTGCAGTTCGATAACGAGTTTTTCGTAGTCGGTTTTCTGCTCTACACGGTAGTTCTCGGTGTAGTATTTTACGTTCCTTATAGGAGTATAAATAGAATCAACAGCAATTATACCGATTTCGCTGTCGGCGATTTTGTTCTCGTCGGCCGGAACGTATCCGCGACCTTTGTTGATGGTGATTTCCATCTGGAGCTTAACCGATGGTTCGAGGTTGCAGATAATCTGCTGGGGATTCAGTACCTTGAAACTTGTAAGGAACTTCTCCATATCGCCCGCTTTGAACTGTTCGTTTCCGCTGACAGTGATAGTGGCCTTTTCAAAATCCTGACCGTCGACTAACTGTTTGAAACGGATTTTCTTTATGTTGAGGATCATTTCAGTAAGGTCCTCGATAACGCCGGGAATAGTAGAAAATTCGTGTTCTACTCCTTCGATGCGAATAGATGTTATAGCAAAACCTTCCAAAGAAGATAGTAGAATTCTCCTTAAAGCATTACCGATAGTAATGCCGAAACCGGGTTCAAGAGGACGGAACTCAAACTTACCGTAAGTTTCGTCGGCTTCTAACATAATAACTTTGTCGGGCTTTTGAAAAGCTAATATTGCCATTTGAATGTAATTTATTATTTCCGGTAAAAATATACGGATACGCTGTAGAAGCGCACCGTATATATAATATTATTTAGAATAAAGTTCGACTATAAGCTGCTCTTTAATGTTTTCAGGAATATCCTCTCTTGCAGGAACGCTCATAAATTTGCCTGACAAAGAAGCGTTGTCCCATTCGAGCCAGCTGAAGCGAGATCTGTTGGCACCTTGGAGCGAGTTTGTGATAACTTCGAGAGCCTTAGATTTCTCTCTTACTCCGATGATGTCGCCAACTTTTACGTGGTATGAAGGAATGCCTAATACCTTGCCGTTAACAACGATGTGTCTGTGGCTAACAAGCTGACGTGCTGCAGGACGTGAGGGAGCGATGCCCAAACGGTATACAACATTATCGAGACGGCTTTCGAGCAATTGAATAAGCACCTCACCAGTTACGCCTTTGCTTTTCTGAGCTTTTGCGAACAAGTTAGAGAACTGACGTTCCAAAAGACCATAGGTGTATTTGGCTTTCTGCTTTTCTTTGAGCTGAGTGCCGTATTCCGAGGTTTTAGCGCGTTTTTTATCGATTCCGTGCTGTCCCGGGGGGTAGTTCTTTTTATCTAAGTATTTGTCTGTGCCGTAAATAGGCTCGCCAAATTTTCTGGCGATTTTTGATTTAGGACCTGTATATCGTGCCATGTTTTTCTGATTTTTAAAAATCGATTAAACTCTTCTTCTTTTTGCAGGACGGCATCCGTTGTGAGGCAGCGGAGTTACGTCGATAATTTCTGTTACTTCCACGCCAGATGAGTGGATCGCTCTGATAGCGGCTTCGCGACCGTTGCCTGGTCCTTTCACGTATACTTTTACTTTGCGAAGTCCTAAACTGAAGGCTGTGCTAGCACATTCGTTAGCTGCCTGTTGCGCTGCATAGGGTGTGTTTTTCTTAGAGCCTTTGAAGCCCATTTTGCCGGCTGATGCCCAGGAAATAACTTCCCCCGAAGCGTTGGTCAAAGAGATTATAATGTTGTTGAACGACGAGTGAATGTGGCCTTGGCCTACAGCGTCTACTTTAACAACTCTCTTTCTCGTTACTTTACTTTTGTTTGCCATTTTGCTAATCGTTATTTAGTAGCTTTCTTCTTGTTAGCTATTGTCTTTTTCTTACCTTTGCGGGTGCGGGCGTTGTTTTTGGTCTTCTGTCCACGTACGGGAAGTCCGAGTCTGTGACGGATGCCACGATAGCAACCGATATCCATTAAACGTTTGATGTTCATCTGGATTTCAGAGCGGAGCTCGCCTTCAACTTTGAAACTGTCGTTGATAATCTGGCGAATTTTTGCTACCTGATCGTCGTTCCAATCCTGTACTTTGACGCTCTTGTCAATGCCTGCTTCTTCGAGAATTTTGGCTGCTCTGCTTCTTCCTATACCGTAGATATAGGTGAGGCCTATCTCGCCGCGTTTGTTTTTGGGTAAGTCTACACCAACTATTCTTGCCATTATTTTATAATTTACTTAATTATGTCCGGTTTTTCGGAGCGCAAAATTAACTGATAATTTTCATACTTCCAAAAAACGCGTGATTTTTTTTAACCTTGACGTTGTTTAAATTTGGGATTAGATTTACAGATAATGTAAACTCTTCCTTTTCTTCTTACGACTTTGCAGTCGGCCGATCTTTTTTTAACAGATGTTCTTACTTTCATTTTCGTTAGTTTTATTTATATCTGAAAGAAATTCGTCCCTTTGACAGATCATAAGGAGACATTTCAACCTTTACTCGGTCGCCCGGCAGTATCTTTATATAGTGCTGTCGCATCTTGCCAGATATATGGGCTATTATTGTATGGCCGTTCTCGAGCTCAACTCGGAACATCGCATTTGATAGGGCCTCCTTTATTACTCCGTCTTTTTCTATCGCTGTTTCTTTCGGCATCTTTTTTATTTTTGTTGATTTGGCATTCAGTTTTAATACTTTGCGTTTGCAAAAAATTTCGCGGTGCAAAAATAAAAAAACTTTTAGAAATTCGATGCTTTTTTTATTTTTTCAGAACTTTTTTTTAAAAAAAATCTCCGGCATTAATTTCTTAATGCCGAAGGTTCTAAATATTTCAAGATCTACATGCCTGAGCCTGCACGTCCTTTGATACGTCCGGACTTCATAAGTCCGTCGTAGTGACGCATTAGCAGGTGACTTTCGATCTGCATCAAAGTGTCAAGTATAACACCTACGAGAATCAACAGTGATGTGCCTCCGTAGAATTGGGCAAACTGGTTGTTGACGCCGCAAGTGATGGCGAATACGGGAAGTATACCGATTATGGCGAGGAAGATAGCGCCCGGAAGGGTTATCCTCGACATAATCTCGTCGAGTTTGTCAACGGTGGCTTTGCCGGGTTTAACGCCGGGGATAAAACCGCCTTTTTTCTTCATGTCGTCGGCCATTTGCTGGGGGCTGAATGTGATCGCTGTGTAGAAGTAAGTGAACACGATGATCAGTAAGGCGTAGGTAAAGTTGTACCAGAAGCCTGTGAAATCAGCAAATGCTGCCGCAATGCCTTGTGTGGTTTCAGAGTTGAAACGTGTAAACATTAGCGGGATGAACATGAGAGCTTGAGCAAAGATGATAGGCATAACGCCGGCTGCGTTTACTTTGAGGGGCAGATACTGCCTTACGCCGCCGTATTGTTTATTGCCCACAATCCTTTTTGCGTACTGTACGGGAATTTTGCGCACTCCCTGCACGAGCAAGATGGATACCACGAACACTAAGAAAAGCATTACGAGTTCTACGATGAAGACGATGAGTCCACCACCGGCTACCTCTTCTACGCATGACACGAATTCTGCGCCAACTGCGAAGGGGAACCTCGCGATAATACCGATCATAATGAGGAGCGATATTCCGTTTCCAATACCTTTATCAGTTATACGTTCGCCTAACCACATGATAAACATCGTGCCGGCCGTCAATATAATGTATGACGGTACGTTGAATCCCCAGAAGCCGTCGGTGAGGAATGCCGATGAAGGCAATTGGAACCTCAGGTTGGCTACGTAGCTGGGAGCCTGAATCAGCAGCACTGCCACTGTGAGGTAGCGAGTGATTCTGTTGATCTTGCGGTGTCCGCTTTCGCCTTCGCGCTGAAGCCTCTGGAAATAGGGTATTGCCATTCCTAAAAGCTGCACAATAATTGATGCCGTGATGTAGGGCATGATACCGAGTGCGAAGATTGAGGCGTTGGCAAATGCGCCACCCGAAAACATGTTGAGAATAGACATAATACCTTCGTCGGTCTGTTTAGACAGGGCGCTGAGCTGGGTGGGGTCGATACCGGGGAGCACGATGTGCGCTCCTACACGGTATACGAGTACGAACCCGAGTGTGGCGATGATCCTGTTGCGGAGGTCGTCTATCTTCCAAATGTTTTTTAGTGTCTGGATAAAGTTTTTCATTAGAGTTAAATTTACAAAGTATTAGCAGTGCCGCTCAGTGATTCGATTGCTTCCTTAGCTGATTTAGAAAATGCGTTGGCTGAAACGTTGAGCTTTTTGGTAAGCTTGCCGCTGCCGAGGATTTTCACTCTGTCGTTTTTAGAAGCGAAACCGTTCTGACGGAGCACGTCGATAGTGATATCGGAAACATTGAGTTTCGATGCGAGTTCTTCCAAGTCTGAAAGGTTGATTACTCTGTATTCTACTCTGTTGATGTTGTTAAAACCGAATTTGGGCAAACGTCTTACGAGGGGCATCTGTCCGCCTTCGAAACCGAGTTTATGCGAATAACCGGAACGAGCTTTGGCTCCTTTGTGGCCCCTTGTAGATGTTCCTCCCCAGCCAGAACCCTGGCCGCGGCCTAATCTCTTCTTGGTGCTTGTAGAACCTTCTGCCGGTTTTAAATTTGACAAGTCCATAACTGTAACTAAATTATTCGTTAATATCTTCTACTTTTACAAGGTGTCTAACTTTGACAATCATTCCGTTCATAGAAGGGTTGTCTTCAACTATTACCGAAGCGCCGATCTTTCTAAGTCCGAGGGCTTCGAGAGTGGCTTTCTGGTCTTTTGGCCAGCCGATTTTGCTGCGGATTTGGGTTACTTTCTTTTTCATTTCTGTATAAAAATTAACCGTTAAACACTGTGTTGATGTCTACTCCTCTGAACTGAGATACAGCATTCACGTCTCTCATAAGAGAGAGAGCTTTGAATGTGGCCTTTACGAGGTTGTGAGGGTTTGACGAGCCTTTTGACTTAGCGAGCACGTCGGTGATACCAACGCTTTCGAGTACTGCACGCATAGCACCACCGGCTTTTACACCGGTACCGCTTGATGCGGGTTTGAGCAATACGTCGGCTCCGCCGAATTTAGCCATCTGCTCGTGGGGGATTGTACCTTTATAGATGGGAACCTTGATAAGGTTTTTCTTAGCATCTTCCACACCTTTGGCAATGGCGGTGGTAACTTCGTTGGCTTTGCCGAGACCGTAGCCTACTACTCCGTTCTCGTTGCCTACTACTACAATGGCAGCGAATGTGAAGGTGCGACCTCCTTTGGTAACTTTGGTAACGCGGTTGATTGTAACAAGTCTGTCCTTGAGTTCCAAATCGCTTGTTTTTACTTTTTTATTTCCTGCTATCATAATTTCTTAGAATATTAAACCACCTTCTCTTGCAGCCTCGGCCAATGCCTGTACTCTGCCGTGATAAAGGTAACCGTTTCTGTCGAATACTACTGTGCTGTAGCCAGCAGCCTTAGCTTTGTCGGCGATTGCCTTTCCTACTAATTTGGCCTGTTCGGTCTTGTTTACTTTCTGATCGGCAATATCCTTTACTCTTGAAGATGTGGCGACTAATGTTACATGTTTAACATCGTCGATTAATTGTACAAAGATGTTTTTATTGCTTCTGAATACGCAGAGTCTGGGGCGTTCAACGCTTCCAGATACTTTTTTGCGTATGCGGTATTTTATTCTTTGTCTTCTTTCCTGCTTAGTTAAAGCCATGTTGAATAAAATTTAATTGTTACTACTTAGATGATGAAGCCGCCTTGCCGGCCTTTCTACGGATTACTTCGTCGACAAACTTGATACCTTTGCCCTTATAAGGCTCGGGAGCGCGGAACGAACGTATCTTGGCAGCGACCTGTCCTAAGAGCTGCTTGTCGCAGCTTGTGAGAGTGATGATGGGGTTTGCTCTCTTTTCCTGTGCTACTTCCACTTTGATTTCAGAGGGAAGTTCGATAAGGATGTTGTGCGAATAGCCGACTGCTATGTCGAGGAGCTGACCCTGTGATGTGGCGCGATAACCAACGCCTACCATTTCCTGTTTGATTGTAAATCCTTCTGATACGCCTTTTACCATGTTGTTGATCAATGCGCGGTAAAGACCGTGGAGTGATCTGTTGGCTTTGTCGTCGTTGGGACGCGAAACGTGAAGTTCGCCGTCTTTTACCTCAACTTTGATGTTAGGATTTACTTTTTGCTTCAATTCTCCAAGCTTGCCTTTAACGACTACAGTGTTGTTTTTGTCGTCTACGGTTACTTGTACCCCGCTGGGGATCTGAACGGGCAATTTTCCTATTCTTGACATTTTATTTGAATTTTTTTAGTAAACGTAACAAATTACCTCTCCACCGATATTTTGAGTTCTTGCTTCTTTATCGGTCATAATACCTTTTGAGGTGGAAACTATGGCTATGCCTAAGCCGTTGAGCACACGAGGAAGGTCTTTGCTGGATGCGTATTTACGCAAGCCGGGGGTAGACACACGTGTGATGCTCTGGATAGCCGACTCTTTGGTTTCCGGATTGTATTTCAGCGCGATTTTGATTGCGCGGTTCTCGTCGTCGAACTTGTAGCTGAGAATATAACCCTTAGTAAAAAGTATCTTGGTAATCTCTTTCTTAACATTTGATGCAGGCACCTCTACAATTCTGTGCTTAGCCATCACGGCGTTTCTGATACGGGTCAAGAAATCTGCAATTGTATCTGTCATTTTTCTGTTCTGTTTAATAAATTTACCAACTTGCTTTTTTTACACCGGGCAACAGGCCGTTAGAGGCCATTTCGCGGAACTGGATGCGGCTGATGCCGAAGAGTCTCATATATCCTCTCGGACGGCCAGTGAGTTTGCAACGGTTGTGCAAACGGATGGGGTTCGAGTTTCTGGGGAGCTTCTGGAGTCCTACGTAGTCGCCTTCAGCTTTGAGCTTGGCTCTCTTCTCGGCGTATTTAGCGATAAGTTTTGCACGTTTAACTTCGCGTGCTTTCATTGATTCCTTTGCCATTTTGTCTTATTTTTTAAAAGGTAATCCGAAATTTTTCATTAGTTTGTAACCTTCTTCGTCGGTTTTAGCGGTGGTAACGAAGGTGATGTTCATACCCATGATCTTGTTGATCTTGTCGATGTCGATCTCGGGGAAGATGATCTGCTCCTTGATACCGAGGGTGTAGTTTCCTCTACCGTCGAATTTGCCGGCTATACCGTTGAAGTCGCGGATACGTGGCAACGAAATGGCGATGAGCCTTTCGAGGAATTCGTACATGCGGTCTCTGCGAAGAGTAACCATAACTCCGATGGGCATGCCTTTACGGAGTTTGAAGTTAGAGATGTCTTTGCGAGAGGTGGTGGCAACAGGCTTCTGGCCTGAAATAGCAGAGATTTCGGCGATAGCTGTATCGATAAGCTTTTTGTCGGCTGTAGCCTCGCCTATACCCTGATTGATGATGATCTTAGTGAGACGGGGAGCCTGCATAACGCTCTTGTATCCGAACTCTTTCATCATCGCGGGAACGATTTCCTGCTGATACTTGGTCTTTAATGTCGGTACGTATTGCATTTTAGTTTATCTCCTTTTGATCTTTAGATTTTTTTGAATAACGTACTAACTTCATCTTTCCGTCTTTGCCTTCAACAAGCTTGCGACCTCCACGGGTTGGCTTGTCGGTTTCGGGGCAGATAAGCATGAGGTTAGAGATGTGAATGGGGGCGGGTTTCTCCTCGAAGCCGCCGTTCTGGTTGTTCTGATTGGGCTTAACTGCCTTTTTCACGATGTTAACGCCTTCAACGATGGCGCGGTTCTTTTTAACCAGCACTTCCAACACTCTGCCTCTTGTGCCTCTGAACTCTCCAGAGTTGACGATGACGGTGTCTCCTTTTTTAATGTGCAGTTTCTTCTGTGACATTTTGTTTAACACTTTAAATTACAAAACTTCGGGAGCGAGTGATACGATTTTCATGTAGTTGGCGCGGAGTTCGCGTGCAACGGGTCCGAAGATACGGGTACCTCTCAGTTCTCCTGCATTGTTGAGCAGTACTACGGCGTTGTCGTCGAAACGGATGTATGAGCCGTCTGCTCTTCTGATTTCTTTGTTGGTGCGTACTATAACAGCCTTGGATACTGTGCCCTTCTTGATGTCTCCAGAGGGCAATGCGCTCTTGACTGTTACAACCACCTTGTCGCCAACTGAGGCGTATCTGCGTCCTGTTCCGCCGAGGACACGGATGCAGAGGACTTCTTTTGCGCCGCTGTTGTCTGCGACAGTCATTCTTGATTCTTGTTGTATCATTTTACTTAGCTCTTTCTACGATTTCAACTAATCTCCAGTTTTTGCGTTTGCTCATCGGACGTGTTTCCATAATGCGTACGGTGTCGCCAATGTTGCAGGTGTTTTCTTCGTCGTGCGCTACGAATTTCTTGGTGCGGA
The DNA here is from genome assembly GCA_017962175.1 of Bacteroidales bacterium. Lineage (GTDB taxonomy): Bacteria > Bacteroidota > Bacteroidia > Bacteroidales > UBA3824 > UBA3824. Next base: position 8,825 of record JAGCVU010000150.1, read on the forward strand.
GGATGAATTTTCCGTACTTGGGGTGCATCATTTTGCGCTTTACTTCTACGACGATTGATTTCTGCATTTTGTTGCTTACTACCACGCCGATACGCTCTTTTCTAAAGTTACGTGTAACTTCTTCTTTTTTAACTTCTTCCATGGTGCGAAACTATTGAACGTTTTTTAATTCACGACTGCGTTTTTCTGTCAACAGCCTTGCTATGTATCTGCGGGTGTTGCGAATCTGTATGGGGTTCTCGATTGAAGAAACTGCGTGGTTGAGTTTCATCTTGTTGTAGTCCACTGATACAGACTTGATTTTTTCGTCGAGTTCAGCCGCAGTCAGTTCTCTGATCTCTTTGTTAATTTCTGAACTTTTCATTATTCGTTGCTTAAAGTGTTGGCGTAATCGCGTCTAACGATAAATTTAGTTTTGATTGGAAGCTTCTGTGCTGCGAGGCGGAGAGCTTCTTTTGCGATTTCGTAGGGTACTCCGTCGGTTTCGAACATAATACGTCCGGGAGTTACGGGGGCTACGAAATATTCCGGCTGACCTTTACCTTTACCCATGCGGACTTCAGCAGGTTTTTTGGTAACGGGTTTGTCGGGGAATATGCGAATCCAGATCTGTCCTTCACGTTGCATCTTACGTGAGATGGCCTGACGGGCTGCCTCAATCTGGCGGCCTGTGATCCAGAAGTTTTCCAATGCTTTGAGGGCAAACGAGCCGAACGCAATTTCGTGGCCTCTCTGTGCGAGACCTCTCATGCGGCCCTTCTGCATTTTTCTGAATTTGGTCTTTTTCGGCTGTAACATTTTTTCTTACCTTTAATTGTTAAAGAAACTTACTTTTGTTTTTTCGGTCTGAAACCACCGGGACGCTTGGGCGACGGTTTTGCGCCTGTTGCGGGGGTAAGGTCTCTCTTACCGTATACTTCGCCTTTGCAGATCCATACCTTGATACCAATGCGGCCTACTTTGGTGTGTGCTTCAGCGAATGCGTAGTCGATGTCGGCTCTTAAAGTGTGCAAAGGAATTCTTCCTTCTTTAAAGGCCTCGCAGCGTGCCATTTCAGCTCCGTTTAAACGGCCTGAAACAACGAATTTGATGCCTTCGGCTCCCATTCTCATGGTAGAGGCGATGGCCATCTTGATTGCTCTGCGGTACGCTATCTTGCCTTCGAGCTGACGGGCTACGTTGTTTGCTACTATTACTGCGTCAAGTTCGGGACGTTTTACTTCGAAGATGTTGATTTGAACTTCTTTGTTGGTGATGTTCTTCAATTCTTCTTTAATTTTGTCCACTTCCTGTCCGCCTTTGCCGATGATGATACCCGGACGAGCGGTGTTTACTGTTACAGTAATGAGTTTGAGGGTTCTTTCGATAATGATCTTCGAGATGCTGGCCTTGGCGAGACGAACGTTGAGATACTTACGTATTTTGTCGTCTTCTACGATTTTCTCTGCGTAGCTGTTGCCGTCGTACCAGTTTGAATCCCAGCCTTTTATGATTCCCAACCTGTTGCTGATCGGATTAGTTTTCTGTCCCATTTATTTCTTCTTTATTTTCTTTGGTACCTAAAATAATTGTAACGTGATTAGACCTTTTCCTAATCCTGTAGGCGCGGCCTTGGGGAGCGGGATTAAGTCTTTTCAGCATTCTTGCGCCGTCTACTTTTACTTCTTTTACGTAGAGGTCGGCGTCTTCGAGACGAGCGTTCTCGTTTTTGTTTACCCAGTTAGCGATAGCCGACTGAAGAAGTTTTCTCAACTTGCCTGCGGCTTCCTGGGGTGAGAACTGAAGAATGTCCAATGCTTTGTTGGCGGGCTGGTTTCTGATAAGTCCGGCTACAAGGCGCATTTTTCTGGGAGAAGTCGGGTTGTTCCTCAAAATAGCAAAGGCTACGTTTTTCTTCTGCTCTTTCAGTTTCTGTGCTCTGACTGTCTTCTTGGTTCGTTTTGTTTCACCCATTTTAGTATTTCTTTATTAAATGGTCTAACTTAATTTTACTTTTTGTTTCCTCCGTGGCCTCTGAATGTACGTGTGGGGGCAAATTCGCCGAACTTGTGTCCAACCATGTTTTCAGTAACGTAAACAGGGATGAATTTGTTGCCATTATGGATGGCTACTGTGTGTCCAACGAAGTCGGGAGAGATAACTGAGGCTCTTGCCCATGATTTAACTACTGATTTCTTGCCGGATTCGTTCATGGCAAGAACTTTCTTTTCGAGGTTGTAATCGATGAACGGGCCTTTTTTAATTGAACGACTCATGATTAAATATGCATTAATTATTTACTTCTTCTTTCGATTATAAACTTGGATGTGCTCTTTTTAGGACTGCGTGTCTTGTAGCCCTTAGCGAGCAAGCCTTTACGAGATCTCGGGTGACCTCCTGATGCGCGTCCTTCACCACCACCCATGGGGTGATCAACAGGGTTCATTACAACGCCGCGGTTGCGAGGTCTGCGACCTTGCCAACGTGAACGTCCTGCTTTGCCGCCCTTTTCGAGCTCGTGGTCGCCGTTTGATACGCTTCCTATTGTGGCTTTGCATGTTACAAGTATCATTCTTGTTTCGCCAGAAGGAAGTTTAACTATTGCATATTTGCCGTCTCTTGCAGTAAGCTGGGCATACGAACCTGCGCTTCTTGCCAATACACCACCTTCACCGGGGTGTAATTCGATATTGTGAATAATGGTTCCTAGGGGAACTTCGGAGAGGTAGAGGGCGTTTCCTATCTCAGGAGCTGCGCCTTTGCCTGCTACGATTTTTTGTCCTACTTGGATTCCGTTGGGAGCGACGATGTATCTTTTCTCGCCGTCGGCATAATAAACAAGTGCAATACGAGCCGTACGGTTGGGGTCGTATTCAATAGTCTTAACTGTTCCAGGAACACCTTCTTTATTACGTAGGAAATCTACGATTCTGTATTTCTGTTTGTGTCCTCCGCCTATGTAACGAACAGTCATCTTACCGGTATGGTTGCGTCCGCCCGATTTCGAGTATCCGAATGTTAGAGACTTTTCGGGTTTGCTTGCGGTAATCTCTTCGAATGTACTTAGTACTTTTCCTCTTTGTCCCGGAGTTGTCGGTTTAAATTGTCTTACTGCCATTTTGTTTAAACGTTGCTATAAAAATTGATAGTTTCGCCGTCTTTGAGGGTAACGACTGCTTTTTTGTAGGTTTTTGTTTTGCCTACTAAAACGCCCGACTTGGTGTTGCGAACTTTTACCTTGCCGGCGTACTTCATTGTGTTTACTGCCACTACAGTTACATTGTACAGGCTTTCTACGGCTTGCTTGATCTGTATTTTGTTGGCGTTGGGGTTAACGATGAAGGCGAACTGGCTGATAGTGCGTGTGCTTCTGGTGTCGGGTCTGCCTTTTTTGTTACCCTTTGTACCGGTACGTACAGTCTTGCTTGCAAGAGCCGTAAATTTCTCGGTTGTTAGTGGTTTTTCTATGATTTCCATTTTTTTTTCGTGTCTTATTTGTTGAAAATCGTGTTCAAAACTTCAACTGCGCCTTCGGTCAACACCAACGACTGTGCGTTGAGTATATCGTAAGTATTTAATTTATTGGCAGTTGTTACTTCTGACCTGTCTAAATTTCTCGACGACAAATATATATTCTTATTTTCATTCTGCAAAACCAAAAGTGATTTTTTATTGCTGATATTCAATTTATTTTTCAAATCAACAATTTGTTTGGTTTTGGGGGTGTCGAATGTGAAGTCTTCCAATACTATGATTTGTGCGTCTTTTGCTTTGTAGGTAAGGGCAGATTTGCGTGCGAGGGCGATTACCTTCTTGTTGAGTTTGAAGGAGTAATCACGGGGACGGGGGCCGAAGCAACGTGCTCCGCCTATCATTACGGGCGAATTGATATCACCTGAACGTGCGCCGCCGGTGCCTTTTTGTTTTTTGAGCTTGCGGGTAGAGCCCGACATTTCGCTTCTTTCTTTGGCTTTGGCTGTGCCCTGTCTTCTGTCGGCCAAGATTCTCTTTACGTCGAGATACATGGCGTGGTCTTTGGGTTCAACGGCGAAGATTGAGTCGTTGAGCTGAACTTTCTTGCCGGTGTCCTTTCCTTCGATGTTAAATACTGATATTTCCATTAGTTTTCCAATTTTAAGTATGATCCTTTGGCACCGGGAACTGCTCCCTTAACCAATACTAGGTTGTGTTCGGCGATGATTTTAACGATTCTGAGGTTGCGAACCTTTACAGTGTCGTTACCTGTGCGTCCTGCCATACGCATTCCCTTGAACACTTTTGAGGGGAATGAAGACGCGCCCAAGCTACCAGGGGCTCTGAGCCTGTTGTGCTGGCCGTGGGTGGTACCGCCTACGCCGCCAAAGTGGTGACGTTTTACAACACCTTGGTAACCTTTACCTTTGGAAATACCGGTTACATTGATAAGAGTGTTTTCTTCTAACGATTCAACAGTTATTGTGTCGCCGAGCTTTACTTCGAGCTCGATGTTTTTGAATTCGGCGATTTTGCGTTTCGGAGTTGCGCCGAGTTTTTTGAAGCGCTCTATTTCGGGTTTGGTTGCGCTTTTTTCTTTTTTGTCGTCGAATGCTAACTGGATAGCGTTGTAACCGTCTGATTCAACGGTTTTGATTTGTGATACTACGCAAGGTCCAGCTTCTATCACTGTTACCGGTACGTTGTTTCCGTCTTCGGTAAATACTGAAGTCATTCCGACTTTCTTTCCTATTATTCCTGACATTGTGTTAATGTTTTTGTTTACTTGCCGGGCTCTGCCGGTATTGGTAAATATTAATGTTTTGTTTCTTATTTCAAATTATCAAACCTTGATTTCTACTGCTACGCCGCTGGGAAGTTCGAGCTTCATAAGTGCGTCGATGGTCTTGGGGGTAGAGCTGTAGATGTCGATCAGTCTTTTGAACGACGAAAGCTGAAACTGCTCTCTCGATTTTTTGTTTACGAATGTAGAGCGGTTTACCGTAAAGATTCTCTTGTGTGTGGGAAGCGGAATTGGGCCGCTCACTACAGCGCCAGTGCTTTTTACGGTCTTAACGATTTTTTCAGCCGAGTTGTCAACCAAATTATGATCGTAAGATTTTAATTTGATACGAATCTTTTGACTCATAATGCTTTAATTATAATTGATCAATAAATGTAATTTTACCTTTTACCTTGTCGATAATGTCTTGGGCGATGTTGGCGGGTACTTCGTCGTAATTGTGGAACTGCATCGACGATATTGCCCTACCGGATGTGAGCGTGCGCAAAACGGTCACGTATCCGAATGTTTCTGCCAAAGGCACTAAGGATTTGATAATTTTCATTTTTGCTTTTGAATCAGTGCTTACTACTTGTCCTCTGCGTTTGTTGATGTCGGCTATAACGTCGCCCATATATTCTTCTGGGGTGTCGACGGTAAGTTCCATCACAGGTTCGAGTAGTTTTGCTTTTGCTTTCTCTGCCGCTGCCTTGAATGCTTGTTTGGCTGCGATTTCGAACGAAACAGCGTCTGAGTCCACGCTGTGGTATGCACCGTCGATAAGTTCAACGGTAAGACTTTGCAGTTTGAAATTGGCCAAGGGTCCGTTGTTCATAGCTTCTTCGAATCCTTTTTGGATGGCGGGGATGAATTCTTTTGGAATTACGCCGCCTTTGATGCTGTTGATAAACTTGAGCCCGGTTTCGCCTTCTTCAGAGGGTGATATTCTTACGGTGATGTCGGCAAATTTACCTTTGCCACCGGTCTGTTTTTTGAATACTTCGTGGTGTTCTACCGTAGAGAGGATTTTCTCTTTGTAGGTTACTTGGGGTTGTCCTTGGGTAATCTCGATTTTGTACTCACGTTTGAGACGGTCAACGAGGATGTCGAGATGAAGTTCGCCCATTCCGCTGATGATTGTCTGTCCGGTTTCGCTATCGACGTTCACTTTAAAAGTGGGGTCTTCTTCGGCGAGTTTTGTGAGTGCGAGATCCAATTTATCAAGGTCTGCTTGGGTTTTAGGCTCAATTGCCACACCGATTACAGGGTCGGGGAATTCGATTGATTCAAACACGATGGGGTGTTTCTGGTCGGCGAGCGAGTCGCCAGTGCGAATGTCTTTGAATCCTACCGCGCCGCAGATGTCGCCTGCTTCTACGCTTTCGATGGCTGTCTGCTTGTTGGCGTACATACGGTAGAGGTTTGAAATTCTTTCGCGTTTGCCGGTGCGTACATTATATAAGGTGTCGCCGGCTTTGAATGTTCCCGAATAAACTCTGATGTAGACAAGGCGTCCGACGAACGGGTCAACTGCAATTTTGAACGCGAGAGCCGAGAAGGGCTCTTTGTTGTCGGGGTTGCGAGTGAGTACCTTTTCGGTGTCGGATGGGTCGGTTCCTTTAACTGCGCCTATGTCGATGGGGCTGGGCAAATAAGCGGCAATAGCGTCGAGAAGTTTTTGTACTCCTTTGTTTCTGAGCGATGAGCCGCAGAGCACGGGTACGATTTTTAGCGACACTGTTGCGTTGCGTACAGCGTTTTTGATTTCCTCAATGGTAATCGATGCGCTGTCTTCAAGATACTTTTCGAGGAGGGAGTTGTCGTATTCGGCGATGGTTTCAAGCATTTTTTCGCGCCATTCTGAAGCGGTTTCCATAAGGTCGGCGGGAATTTCGGTTTTTGTAAAAGTAGTACCGAGTTCGTCGCTGTTCCAAACGTAAGCCGACATTTCGATAAGGTCAACGATGCCAGCGAATTTGTCTTCGCTACCGATTGGTATCTGCACGGGAACAGGGTTTGCACCGAGTTTTTCTTCTATTTCGGAAACTACCGAGTAGAAATCTGCGCCTATACGGTCCATTTTGTTGACGAAGGCGATTCTCGGAACGTTGTATCTGTCGGCCTGATGCCATACGGTTTCTGACTGGGGCTCAACGCCTCCCACTCCGCAGAACACTGCCACAGCACCGTCGAGTACTCGGAGCGAGCGTTCTACCTCTACGGTAAAGTCTACGTGTCCGGGTGTGTCAATGATGTTGATGGTGTGGTTGATACCGTTGTAGTTCCAATGTGCGGTAATAGCAGCGGAAGTGATGGTGATGCCTCTCTCCTTCTCCTGCGACATCCAATCCATAGTGGCAGCGCCGTCGTGAACCTCGCCCATTTTGTGTGTTACACCGGCATAGAACAATATGCGCTCGGTAGTAGTTGTTTTACCGGCGTCGATATGTGCCATAATTCCGATGTTTCTTGTATGTATTAGTTCGTTGTTCATTTTAGACGTGCCTCTGATAGTTTAAATGCGTTAGAATCTGAAAAATGCGAAAGCCTTGTTGGCTTCTGCCATACGGTGTGTATCCTCTTTCTTCTTGAAAGCGCCACCCTCTTCGTTGTAGGCTGCAACAATCTCTGCTGCAAGTTTTTCAGCCATAGAGTGTCCTGAGCGCTGACGTGCGTAGAGAATCAAGTTTTTGATACCGATTGATTCTTTACGGTCGGGACGGATTTCGGTAGGTACTTGGAAAGTAGCACCACCTACTCTGCGGCTCTTAACTTCTACATCGGGAGTGATGTTTTCCATTGCTTTTTTCCAAACTTCGGTGGGAGTCTTGCCGGTTTCTTTGGTTTTTTCGCCGACGAGTTCCATCGCTTTGTAAAAAATCTTGAAAGCGATACTCTTCTTACCGTCAACCATCATGTCGTTTACAAAACGAGTAACGAGTACGTCGCCGTACACGGGATCGGCAAGAATCTGTCTTTTTTTGGGTGTTGATTTTCTCATTGCTTTACTCCGATTGTTGAATTACTTTTTCTTAGGACGTTTTGCGCCGTATTTAGACCTTTGCTGTCCACGGTTTGCTACACCTGCTGTATCGAGTGTTCCACGAATGATGTGATAGCGTACACCGGGGAGGTCTTTTACACGACCGCCTCTTACCATTACGATAGAGTGCTCCTGCAAGTTGTGTCCTTCGCCGGGGATGTACGCGTTCACCTCTTTCTGATTAGTGAGCCTTACACGGGCAACTTTGCGCATTGCCGAGTTAGGTTTCTTAGGTGTGGTTGTGTACACACGGGTGCATACGCCCCTACGTTGAGGACAAGAATCCAATGCCGGAGACTTACTTTTTGAAGTAATGGCCTTTCTTCCTTTTCTTACTAACTGTTGAATTGTAGGCATATTCTTATCTTTAAATTTAATATATTTCAGAGCGCAAAGGTACATTTTTTTCATATTCAAACAACCTTTTTTGCCGAATTATTTTTATTTTTAGGAAGATTTTTATCTCATTATATTTTAACATATTAATAATCAACGCTTTAATTATTACTCTATAAGAAAAATTATCTTATATTTAACAATTATTTATTATTAGTGATTTTTTTTGCAGAAATAAAAAAAAATTTTCATATCTTTGCATCACTCAAATATCAAGACACATTATTAAAAGGAAAAACTGAAATTATGAATGAAATATCCACCGGTTTTTTAACCGGATTAGGTGGCACGCTGGGCGTAGTGTTCGCTGTTGGCGTGTTGCTTGGAGCTTGGACTATCATTAAGATATTCATCAAAAGGCATAGAGCTATGCGCAAGATGCCCAAACTAATGCTCCAATATCGCACCGTGCTAATATCACTCGAAAAGTTCGACGAAATAATCGAAATCGACCGTTTCCTAGAAAAACTCAAACGAAACGAGATGCCTAAGGAACTCTCGCTCAGATATAGTGCGAAGTATCTTAAGGAATTTTTAAAGCAGCACGCAGAAGCATAACGCAAAGACAATATTGCGTTGCAACATACAACCGCCACTTTCCGTTTTGAAACTGGGAAACACACCTTATATATATAGTAGATTTTTTAATAGAATGGAAGACTTACTTACAGGATTTTTAAAAGGACTTGGCGGCACGGTTGGCGTTTTGATTGCCATTGGTATTTTTGCATTAATAGGTTACCTAATATCAAAAGCCATAGAGAATTACCGCAACACAAAAGAGATTCCGGGATTGCTACTCGAATATCGCAAATATCTAAAAAAAACAGAGCGTTTCGAGGAGTTATGCCTTATCAACAAGTACAAAAACGAACTTAAAAAAAACATACTGCCAAAAGAACTTGCGCAGAGATATTCGCTCATAGTGAGTCACTATTTGGATATGGAAGAGACATCCGAATCGCGAGGCAGATGTTTTATAGGCACTCAAAAGATGCTCGTAGTACGCAATATACCATTGCCAAACAACAAAAAACAGCAAAACAATTCTGAAAACGAGGAGAAGCCAAACAACCCAGACGAAGGCACTCAGAATGAGCAAACCGACCAAGAAAAATGATCTATCCTAAAAATTTTGAATCCAAAACAGGATTCTACAAAATACGCGAAACCCTAAAAAATTTGTGTATATGTGATTTAGGACGCAGTCTGGTGAACGATATGGAATTCTCAAACAATTTCAACGACATTCAGACGAGCCTAAACCAAGCATTTGAGTTTAAAAGCATTATAATGCTTGCCAAAGAGTTTCCGCAAACCAACTATTTTGATATTCGTGCTGGTTTGAAAAAAATATCCGTTGAAAACACTTACCTAACAGCACAGGAACTATTTGATTTAAAACGCTGTACAGAAACGATCCATAGTATAATTCAGTTTTTCCGTCATACAGAGGAGAGTCAGTATCCGTATCTGCGCCAATTGTGCCAAGGCTTATTGGTTAATCACGAAATTACACAAGCCATCAACTCCGTAATGACCGAAACCGGCGAAATATCAGACAATGCTTCGCCCGAACTGCGACGTATCCGCTCTGAAATCAAAACCAAAGCGGCATCGATATCTGCGGTGGTTAACAAGCTGTTGCGCAATGCCAAAGCCGAAGGGTGGACCGATGCCGATGCCGAAATCAATATTCGCGACGGCAAACTCTTGATACCGGTAAAGAGCGGAAGCAAACGCAAAATTTCAGGTATCGTTGCCGACGAATCAGCCTCGGGCAAGACTTCTTTTATTGAGCCCATCGAAAGCGTGGAACTCAACAACGCCGTGCGCGAACTTGAATTTGCCGAAAAACGCGAAATTGTAAAAATTCTCACTGCCGTTTCTGACAAAATTCGTCCGCACATTCCCGACCTTATCGAAGGCAGCGCAATACTCGGCAACCTTGACTTTGCACGTGCCAAGGCAAAAATGGCTATCGACACCAATGCCGATTTGCCAATTTTGTCTGACAAACCAGCCGTGGATATGCGCATGGCACGTCATCCGATATTAGAAAAAACTCTCAAAGCCGAAGGAAGAAAGGTTGTTCCGCTAAATATTGAACTCAATGAAAATCAGAGGATAATAATGATTTCGGGTCCCAATGCAGGCGGCAAATCGGTATGTTTGAAAACCACGGGGCTTATTCAATATATGCACCAATGCGGATTGCTAACGCCGATAAGTCCCAACAGCACAATGGGTATTTTCAACGACATTTTTATCGATATTGGCGACGAACAATCAATTGAAAACGACCTGAGCACATACAGCGGACACCTTAAAAATATGAAAACCTTTGTAGACCGTGCAGGACGTAACTCGCTGATACTCATCGATGAATTTGGCACGGGTACAGAACCTATACTTGGCGGCGCAATTGCCGAAGCGGTGTTAGACAAATTAAACCAACGTCACGTAAAAGGCGTAATAACAACGCATTACACCAATCTTAAAAACTTTGCAACCGTAACTCCCGGCATTGCCAACGGTGCTATGCTTTACGACAATACCTGCATGAAACCCCTCTTTCAGATGGAAACCGGCAAAACCGGCAATTCGTTTGCTTTTGAAATGGCAAAGAAGATGGGGCTCAGCCAACAGATATTAGACAAGGCTGAACAAATTGCAGGTCGCGACCATATCGACTACGAACGTCGAATTCAAGAACTTGAAGAAGACCGTCGCCGCCTGAAAATCACTCTCGAAAATGCCGAGAACCGCGAAAAGAACCTTGCAAAACAGCAACAGCAATACACCGAGCAAACCGAGTTTACCCTTGCCGAGCGCAAAAACATACTCAAAGCTGCCAAACTGCAAGCCGAAGAAATTCTCAAAAATGCCAACAAGATTATTGAGAACACAATCCACGAAATAAAACGCGCCGAGGCAGAAAAGATCAAAACCCGCGACATTCGCCGCGAATTTGAAGAGCAAAAGCAACAAATTCAAACTCAAATTTCGGAAGAAGAATCTGCCTTAGACGACAAGATAGAACGTCTGCGTCAAAAACAACGCGAACGCGAAGAACGCCGTGCCCGCAAACGAGCCGAAAAAGCTGCCGCACAAACTGCCGCCGCTCCTACCACAGCGCCCGACCCATTGAAACCCGGCGACAAGGTAACGCTCGACGAAGGCACATCGGTGCTCCAAATTCTTGAAATAAAGGATTCTACCGCACTTGTGCAAATGGGACACATGCAAACCTTTGTAAAACTTTCGCGATTGAAACGTGCTGCCAAAAAAGCTGACGAAAAGAAAACCGTTCCGCAAGTGCGCGTAAATATCGAAAGCGAAACCAAACACGGAGGTTTCCTCTTTGGGTTAGACGTTCGCGGATTGCGTGGCGACGAAGCTTTGGAAAAGGTAGCCAAGCATTTAGACGATGCCCTTGCAGCGGGCAAACACGAAATACGCATTCTCCACGGCACAGGCACAGGCGCATTACGCAGTCTTATACGCGATTATCTTGCCACACAAGATATTGTGAGTCGTTGTCACGATGAAAAAATCGAACTCGGCGGCGCAGGAATCACTGTGGCAGAGTTGGATTATTAAACCATCCACGCCTTAACGGTATAATCACGTCGTCCGGTGGTGAGATGTCCGCTGGTGTAGTTCCAAACCCATTCTTTGCTTCCGGCGATGTCTTCGGTGTCGAAAAATAGCATTGGACGGTCGTACATTTCAAGTCCTTCGGCGTTGTAACTCTTTATTTTTACGGGAGTTATAACGCACGATTTACCTTTGGGCAACATTCCAAGGTGATAGGTTTGAATAAAACGGCTGAGATTTTTTGCCGAAAGGTCGTCTATAAGTTCCTTTTGCATAAGGTAATCGAGAATCAAATCGTCTAAAAATGCAAGCGTATTTACCGACACCACAAAATCGAAATTTACCAAAAGGTCGCTATAATCGGCTGTGCTATAATTTGTTGACGAACTAAGCATATCTACCGAAAAATTTTTGTATCGGTTTACGCAGTTGTAAGTTTCGCCAACGATTTTGGTAATATCTTCGGTTACAAATACCACATTTTCAAACTCTTTGAACTTGGCAATCACCTTGGGCGGATGCAGAAGATCTACAAAATAAACCTTTTCAAACATTCGGCTAAGTTCCATTACCGGCACGTCGATACACCACCCACTGCCAAGCACCACCGCCGACGAGTGTTTAGGACACTTTTTGGCGGCATTAACTATAAAGTGCTTGGTATTGAGTATATGCTGACTCCAATTTTGTATTTCGCTCAAATAGCGCAGGTAGTACTCTTTTTGGTCGAGTTCGTAACCCATGCGCCGGTAGATACGACGGTCGGTAAGTTCAAAAGGCCACATAATCAAATGGTTAAACCTGTATCAGAAAATTTTGCGCCACGGTCTTTGGCTGTTTGGTAAACGTCATCGGCGGCGTGTTCAAAACCTGCCACGCAACCCATAGCATCCTCTAAGATAACGAGTTTGCTTACCATTTCGGGCATAGTGTCAAACAATTGCGAAATTGTATTGGCAACGCAATGACTCTTAGCCTCACCGGCTATGTATATGGTATCAAAGGTGTTAAGCTCATCGGCAAGGTCGTAATTAAACATAGTTTCGGGATAATCAGGATTGATTACCTCTGCCTTAAACGCTCCAAAATGCTCAGAATAGGGATATGCACCTTTGCGCACAATTTTGTAATAACGCTTGGTTTGTGCAGCCCATTCCAAAACCTCATCCATAAAAGTTTTGCAAATATCGGCACCGTAAGTTCCTGACAAACAATGGACAGGCCAAATAGTATGAGCATATTTTCCTTCTGCTTCAAGGTCAGAAAGATACCACTCTGCCCTTTCAACAAGTCCGTCAACAGGCAAATATACTTTATTTTTAACGTCTTCGGCGCTTATAGAGGTAAAAGGCGCGGGGTTATTGCCCTGAGCGTCAACCCAAAACGCGGGATGCGAAATATCGTTGGGCTGATGGTCGTCGGCGGTGATAAAAACTTTGTGGATATTTACGGCATTGCGGCGGAGAAAAGCTGCAAGGCGCGTCATATCGCCCGTTGCGCCCGGCACATAAAGCGAACCGGTGTTTTCGCAAAAATCGTTCTGCGGGTCAATTACAAAAAGTGCGTTGTTCATATCCTAATTTATTTAGAGTTACCTACAATAATGGTTGCGCCGTCGTGGGGAACGGTGATTTGCAACATATTCTTTTTGGGCGTAACCTGTTTCATAGAGCCGTTGAGATTGGCATCGTCGGCATAAACGGTTACACCGCCAATGATAAAATCGAGGTTGAGAGTACGTTTGAGCGGTTCTTTCTGCGCATTGATAGCCACCACGTACCATTTGCCGCCGCTCTTGCGAGCCATAATCAAATATTTGCCTGGGTAGCCGTCGATAAACTTGATGTCGTCCCAAAGTGTGGGGCATTGTTTAACAAAATCGAGTTTCCATTGCTCCTTGGGCAACACCTTATAATATAGTGCTGTGTGATTGAGCGGACATTGAAACAGCACTGCCACAGCCATTTGAAAAACATCTGACGTAACACGGTGTCCACCCCACATAGTGGTGTCGTTGGTGGTGTTGAAATAGTTGTTGAAAGTGATTCCGCCGTAATCCATTGCTGCCACCGAGTTGCGTATAACCGGGTGAAGGGTAGCATTATACGATTCTTGACGGCAAAAATCGTCGCCAAAATGGAGATTCTCACTTGCCAAAACTGCCTCAGAACCAATAAAATTGGGGTACATTCTCTCCCACCCTCTTGGCAATGTGGCTCCATGAAAAATCACCTCTAAACCAAAATCGTTGGCATCGGCAAGAATATCTTCGTAAAGTTGCATAGTTTGCTGTTTGTCAGAGCCTAAGAAATCTACCTTAATACCGCGAATACCAATCGATTTCATCCACGCCATCTCTTTGCGACGTTTGATGATGTTGTTCATAATGTGTTTTGGACCTTGTGGAGCATCGTTCCAATAGCCGTTGGAGTTGTACCAAAGACAGAGCGACGTGCCTTTTTGTTTGGCATACTTGGCGAGAATTTCAATAGAATCGCGTGTAATCTGCGTATCCCACCAATTGTCAACAATTTGGGACACAAAACCAAGGTCGGCAGTAAAGTCGATATATTTCTTTTGTTCCTGATAATTAACACTTTCGTCGAAACCAATAATCCAACTCCAAGTGCCTGCGCCGTAGGTATATTCTTTTGAAGGCGAATAAAGAGGCTCAACAAAATCCCACGGAACGGTGGTTTCAACAATAGGAGCAAGCGTAGAACCCAAAGTAATTGTGCGCCAAGGAGTTTCACCTTTTAGCGGAATACCCGGAGCGGAAGTGCCGTTGCCGTTGAAATCTTCCATCAAAGGAAAAGCAACTTTGTAACTTGCATTACCTTCGCAAGTTATGTGCGATGCGCAGTAAGCCGACGTTACGCCGGTTTCGCTAATCAAAACCCATCCGTTTGGCACGCGAAACAACGCCGGAAAAATAAATCCCAAGCCATTAGCATTTTTGCCGGGTTGGTCGTCGGCAAAATAAGGTTGCTCGTAACTTGGAGCGGTGCGAGCCCATCCCGTTTGACCCTTCATCTGCGGCGAAAGGAAAGTGGTAGTGCCGTTTGGAAAATTAAAAAACGTTTTTTCGTTCTCAACCACAGTGCAAACAAACGGCTCGGTGGTTTTGGGATTTGGCTGCGGATAAGCAATGTATTTAAATGCTATGTCGTTGTTTTTCACCATAAAAACCACATCGATAGCGGGACGGTCGTTTTGATAAAGACCCAAAACTGCACGTGTGGCAGAAACATCTATATGGCTGCGTTTCAACACCTTGCTATCGTAACTAAACGTTACGGGTTCGGTTTTGAAATCATGGTCGGTAAGATTGGCAGAAAAATCGCCAACAGTTGTTACCAAACCAAGCGGCGAGGCGGTGATAAATTCTTTTCCGTCTAACGCCACATTATAAGTAACCTTTCCGCCTGAGCAAGAGAGCGTTACCACAAGTTTTCCATTAGGCGAAGTAATGGTATAATTAGCCGCCATTCCACAAAGCGCGGCAAAAATAGTGATTATTAAAAGTATTGACTTTTTCATATTTTTAAATTATTGTAAATCAGCAAGTTTAACGCCCAACACAAGGAAATCGTCAATTTGGTCGCGGTCGCCTTTCCATTTGTCCATAGTGTCGGAAAGAATGGCCTTCTGTTGCTCCATAGGCAGGTTTCGGTTGTTGAGAATCATCTCGCGGAAACGTTGCGTATTGAATTTCTCGTTGTCTTCGCCGCCAAATTGGTCGAGATAACCGTCGGAAAACATATATATAGAGGTGTTGTCGTCGTACATAAAGTCGTAGCAAGTAAACTCAATCTGCATATCGGGACGCAACTGCCGTCCGCCAATAGAATAGTAATTGGCTTTCAGTATTTTAAGCTTGTCGCCCTGAACTACATAAAGATTGTTTTTAGCTCCGGCAAACTGAAAACGATGAAGCCGCGTATCCACAGTGCAGAGACTCATATCCATACCGTCCTCACTATCAGAATCTTCGCTACCTTGGTTAAGAGCAAGACGGATTCCCGTGTGAAGCATTGTTAGAATTACATCTGGCTTAAAAACGTGCTTTATGTTAACAATCTCGTGCAAAAGAGTGTTGCCCACCATAGAGAGGAACGCCCCGGGAACGCCATGTCCCGTGCAGTCGATAGCCGTTATCACATATTTGCTTTCGTATTTTGAAAACCAATAAAAGTCGCCGCTGACAATATCCTTGGGCTTAAAATATACAAACATCTGCGGAAGCCACTGTTTCAACTTGGCTTCGGGCAGAAGGATGTTGTCTTGAATTTTGCGAGCGTAATTAATCGAGTCGGTAATTTCGCAGTTTTTCTGTTCAATAAGGTTTTTCTGGTGCTCAATTTCGTTTTTTTGCAGTTGCAGTTCGGTATTTATACGCTTGATTTTGCGCAAAGTAAGCATTAGCGCAATCAAAAGAGCCATAAAAGCCGCACCTATTATTATCAACAGAACAGTCTGCATTGTGATAGATTATAATTTGGTGTAAATATACAAAAAATAATATCTTATACACAGATTTTTTAACAGAAAAAAAAATTTTTGCAAAACACATAGTTTTGCCCTAAATTTGCACTACGGTAAAAACAAAATTTAGAACCATGTCAAGAATTAAAGGTATTATATTCGACTTTAACGGCACACTATTGTGGGATACACCTTACCACAATAAGGCTTGGAACATATTTCTCGACCGTTACCACATCACATTATCGGATCAAGAAATACGCGACAATATGCACGGTCGAACCAACGCCGAAATATTCAAATACCTGTTTAAAAAGGACTTAAGTCTCGGCGAAGTAAATACACTTGCCGCCGAAAAAGAGGCGATTTACCGTCATTTGATTATCAACAACAATTTCGACTTACAACGTGGATCAAGGCAAATGTTTGACTACTGCCTTGCTTGCGCCATACCTACAGCCATAGCCACCAGCAGCGATAAAGAAAATGCTGACTTTTTTTACGATCGTTACGATTTGAAAACTTGGTTTCCCCGCCGAAGATTTATATACAACGACTACACATTTGCAAGCAAACCGGCTCCTGATATTTTTACAAAAGCCGCAAGCCAGTTGTTTCTTGAGCCTGACGAAATAATGATTTTTGAAGACTCGCCTGCCGGAATAGAAGCCGCCGAAAAATATGGTGCAGGCAAAATTGTTGTTATCAACAGTACCGGCGAGAATTTGGAAGATTCGCCCTACTTAGTTCTCGACTCGTTTTTAGATGCCATCAACATCATCGACCTCAACATAGTATTGCAGAGAGAAGGAGTATATATATTTGAATAACAAATTGTTACGATTTTCACTCAACTATTTGCGCGATTCGCTGAAATGATGTTTTCCACTGCCTACCCACATAGTTTGTTGACTATAAGGCAATGTTATTTTGGCACGGCAGTTTGGCGGAACGCTAACTCGAAGGTCGAATTTTTTAGCAGTATTTTCAAAACTTACGCACACCGAACCACGCGGAGTGGGAACGGTAATGTCGGCGTGTTGCAATGTAGAAGGTTTTGGAGCAACCGATAGCGAGGCAAATCCCGGCGAAAGAGGCTCCACACCCATAATCTTGCGAACAATAATATTGGCTGGTGATGCTCCCCAAGCGTGATTCCAATCTTGATCGGGTTTAAATTCCATATCCCAAGCCTCGGTAGTAATAGTGCTACCTGAGCGTATCATATTATAAAAACTACGTTTTGTAGTGTCGGTAAGCAACTTAAAAGCCGAATCAGCCAAGCCGTTATCATAAAGAGCATCAAAAAGATACTGTGCTCCGTAAACACTACAAGCCATTCCTTTACTCTGAACAAAATTTTTCACAAAGCCGCGCGACTCGTTGTCAACAATACCAAAAGCAAGAGGAAACAGATTGGCATGCAACGAAGTATGACTAGTGGCAAGATTGTCGATATAAAAACCGCAACTATCGGTAAGCATAGCGTTGATAGAATTGCGTGTAGCACTTGCCATATCAATGTAGTTGTCGGCATCAAACCTATTGCCAATAGCGTTGGCTATGTCGGCAAGCAGCAAAAGAGCCTTGTAATGAAAAGCATTTACCACAGTATTGCACACGCCACGTTCGTAGCCGTCGGTTTCACATTCGGGAGCATCAATTAGGTCGCGAATTTCACGACCACGAAAATTAACACGCTGTAGATGTTCCAAATTGGTGATTTTGTTGCCGGTGCGAATAAGACCATCGTCAGAACGAAGAAACATCAGTGTCTTATCTTTGAGCACAGGGTAATATTTTTTGAGAATGCGGTCGTCGCCGGAATAAAGATAGTCGTTCCAAGCAATGAATAAAGTTTGCAAAATACCCTCGGTTTGATTTGTGGGATTATTAATAAGGTGTTCCAATGTGGCACGAGCTATTGAGTAATGATAATCAACCGAATAGTGACTCAATTGATTAATAAGCGTAGCCGTTTCGTAAGGAATACGTTCACGGTCGCCGTCGACAAAGAGACCGGCAAATGTGGTAGTACGCAAAGAATGTTTGCTCAAATCCCAAAGTTGATTAAGAATAGTATCTGACGAATAAAAATCAGAAGCCATTTCGTCGAAAGGGTAACTCACCGACGACCGCACGGCATCGCGATAAAGAAATGCTCCATTGTAACCCTCTATCTGACAATATCTAAACGGAAAAACTTGTCCAATATAGTTAGGCATAAAAATAGGCGACACACCGCTCTCGTTTTCGTTGGGATTGGTATTGCGTTTATCGTTGCGGATGGTAAATTCATAAAAACTACGCACAGAATCAAGCGTAAGCTGATAAGAAGCATAACGTCGCGAGCCTCCCGGTTTGATTACAACTCCATTGCTATCAGCCACTTCTCCAAGACGAATGGTAACAACCTGATTGGGCATCACATTAGAAAAATGAAACTTAATTTGCGAAAAAGCATCCTTGCCAAAATCCAGCATTAGAGTGCGACGGGGATGAGTAATCAGCACAGGCATCTGATCCGATTTTTGCAACGGTAGCAAAGCTGAAGCCTCGTCGGGTTCGGTAGACACCACAAAACCCTTTGGCTCGGCATATTCCGAACAACGTTGTTTTTGATCGTAAACCTTTACTGTATAATAATATATAGAGCCGGGCGATAGCGGGCGACCTTGATATTCCACGCCTGTGGAGTTGCGGTCGTCAACAATACCGCTATCCCAAATATCAGCGCTACCCTCGGCAAGCAAATCGGGTGAAGTTGCCACCAAGAGTCGGTATTGTGATTGAAAAGTTTCTTTATTTTTGCTAACAATCTGCCAACCAAAATGCGGACGAGTAGTGCTGATTTCTGCCACTTGAAGATTTGGGTCGTTGAAATCAAAATCAGAAATTGGAATATTGGTTACCGATCCGTTAGAAAACACTACATCGGTTTCCTCTATCAGATCCACCGTTAAACGGCAAACCTTAAGAGAGCCTTTTGAAGATTGCGCCATAGACTGCAATCCACACAAAACCAATAATATACAAATATATCTGTACATAATCAGAAATTATTTGCGACTTGCCCTAAAGAGAAAATCTTTTTCCTCTTTGGTAAGATTGTCGTAGCCGCTTTTTGAAATTTTTTCGAGAATACGGTCAATTTTTTCGTTTTCGTCGTGTTTGTTACGATTAAAATCACCATCTGAAACGGTTGTAGCTTCGGTGTATTCCACATTGCTACTCTCTTTTGAGCTGTAACTTACCTTCATTTTTGGACGTTTGGGTGAATCAGAACCTCCAAACCACGACACCACACTATCGGTAATGGAACAAAACCAGCGAGTAATATCAGTGCCGTTTTTAAGACAAAGAGCAAAAATGGCTCCAAACGCTGCTCCGCCAAGGTGCGAAATATGTCCACCCGGATTGTTGCCTGCAATGGAAAGCACATCAATAACCACATATATAATGCCCAACCATTTGAGTGCAACCGGCAGAATACCAAAGAAAAGCAACTGCATCTGAGGACGTGCCACACAAACTGCTATCACCACAGCCGACACTGCAGCCGAAGCTCCCAAACAGCACGAAACAGCAAGCGAGGGGGCAAAAGCCGGAAACAGATTGTACGCAGCCACATAAAAAAGTGCACCGCTCAATCCGCCGAGAATATACACTGCAAATAGTCTACGACCATCAAATACATCCAAGAAAACTTTTCCTAAGAAATAGAGCCACAACATATTACCTACAATATGCCAGAATCCTGAATGTAGAAACATATATGAGATCGGAGTCCAAAATCTGTCGGCAAGTTTTGCCAACGAAGCGGGTACTGCCAAATATTCCAACACAGTACCTTCTACATCGTATGGCGATGCAGCCAAGAAATTGAAAAGTTCTGCAATCTGAATGAGCAGAAAAACAATCACATTTGCAGCAATCAGTTTTGTAACCATGCTGCCGGTGGCTATAGATTTCAAATTGTTCATAACTTAACTGTTAAAAAATTTGTTGCCGGGAAACCTCCGCCAAATCAACATCAGCACTACGCCGGCGAGTAATCCTCCAAGGTGAGCCCAGTGCGCCACATTGTCGCCGCTGAAGTCATTAACCCCCAGAAACAATTCTAAAAGTCCGTAAATCAATACAAAATATTTAGCTTTTATGCCAATAGGCACAAAAATAATCTGCAATTTCATATCAGGAAACATCATAGCAAACGCCAAAAGCAATCCGAATACCGCTCCGGAAGCACCCACCATAGGCGCCGAGGTAACGGAGGTAACTATAGATGTAACTTGCGAGCGAATATTATCGAGTGAGTCTAAATCAGAAGACACCTCAGACCAATGCTCAATAATTTCGTAAACGGCAGCAAGATTAAAACCATCGCACTTTTGAGCAATAGCCTCTAAACCATTGGCAGTGGGAGACGCCATAAAATCGTTGTAAGCTTGCAACAGCGGCTCAAAATGAAAATAGTTCATTGCAGTGTTTGCCACTGCTGCTCCCAAACCTGTAACAAGATAATAAAACATAAAACGCTTTGTGCCCCAGACTCTTTCCAAAATTACGCCGAATAAAAACAGCGCATACATATTAAAAAACAAATGGAACAATCCGCCGTGCATAAACATATATGTAAAATACTGGAACGGACGGAAATGGGCACTCTTAACATAATACAACGCCAAATAATCTGTTAAATCAATACCTTGAGCCACCTGCAACAGCCATGTTAATACAAACATAGCAATATTGGCTATCAGCAAAATTTTGGCGCCCCGAGTTATTTGTAGCATTTTATTTTATTGAAATATAATTATTTATGAATTAGTAAAACGTTTTTCGATTTCGTCTAAGCCAATAATCACAATAGCAGGATCGCCTTCGGGCGAAAAATTCGGAGCATTGGTGGCAAAAAGCGAATCGATAAGTTGCCGCATCTCTTCGGGCGTAAGGGTCTTGCCGTAAGGAATCACCTCGCGGTTGGCTGCGGCTATGGCTAATATATCTTTGATTGAGGTAGACACATTGCCATGTCCCTCTTTGTAACTGTCGATAATGTCGGTAACAACATTAGTGGCTGTGTCGGGCGAAAGAAATGGCGGTATACCTTTGATAACAACGCTATTATCTTCGTTAAATTCCATATCAAAACCCACCACTTGAAACTCGTCTCTGATATCAAACGCCATAGCAAAACTCTGCACATCAAGGTTCAGAGTAATAGGATAAAGTAGTGTTTGAACGGCATCGGCATTAACATCCACCTTCTCGATATATTTTTGATAGAGCACACGTTTGTGAGCACGGCGCTGGTCTATCACCATAATACCTGATTTAGAAGGACTTACAATATATTTGTTTTTTATCTGAATCAATCTGTTCTCAACCTTTGGCGCAAACGTGCCCGATTCGCTTGAAAGAGTGGCGCCATCATCGTGCATAATGCCGTTGTTGTAAAGGCGATCCCAGTTTTCAAGATTGTGGCGTTCACGCTCGGGCATGGGCGCCGATTGATAATGCATCGACGAGTGCGAAGAATGTTCGCCGCTATTGCTATCATTGTCGAAAGGATTGTAAAACGGATTAAACGAAACCTTCGGCATTGGAGGCATAGGAGCATCCTTAGAAAAATAAGGTACGTCGATATCATCGCTTTCAGAATCAAAATCGATGGCAGGAGCCACATCGCTCTTCGACAAAGTTTCTCTAATGCCGGCTTGTAGCAAACGGAAAATGTCGGAGGCATTTTCAAAATTAATCTCTGTTTTAGTGGGATGCACGTTGACATCTATACTGCGCGGGTCAACCTCAAAATAGAGAAAGTATGGCGGAATGCAGTCGGGACGCACAAGATTTTCGTAAGCCAACGCCACAGCCTTGTGAAAATATTGGCTTTTCATAAAACGACTGTTGACAAAGAAAAACTCCTTGTCGCTACGTTTTTTAGAGGCGGCGGGTTTGCCGGTGAAACCTGAAATCTTAACTATCGAAGTGTCAATCTCCACAGGTATAAGTTCTTGATTGAGATTTTTGCCAAAAACATTGACAATTCTCTGTTTCAGAGTACTTTGCGGAAGATTGTAGATAATTGTTCCATTATGATAAAGCGAAAAGCTAATTGCCGGATGAGTAAGCGCAATACGCTGAAACTCAGTAACAATATGTTGCAATTCGGTGCTATTGGCCTTTAGAAACTTGCGACGAGCCGGCACGTTAAAAAACAAGTTTTTTACACTGAAATTAGTGCCGACAGTGGTGCTAACGGGATTCTGTCCCATAAACTGCGAACCATTGATAATTACCTGTGTGCCAATAGAATCCTCCTCGCGACGAGTTTTCAATTCTACCTCTGCCACAGCTGCTATAGAAGCCAAAGCCTCGCCTCTAAAACCCTTGGTACATATGCAGAAAAGATCATCGGAAGAATAAATCTTCGACGTGGCATGGCGTTCAAAACTCATACGAGCATCGGCGGTACTCATACCGCAACCGTTGTCGATTACCTGCACAAGGGTTCTACCGGCGTCCTTGATGTTTACAGTGATTTCATCGGCACCGGCGTCAACCGAGTTTTCCACCAGTTCCTTTACAACAGATGCCGGACGTTGAATAACTTCACCAGCCGCAATTTGGTTGGCAAGAGCGTCAGACATTAGTCTAATAACATCAGCCATCGCAGAAAACTATTCGGTCTTAGATAAAATGAAAATATTGGTTAGCAAAATAGGCACCCGCCATCAGTATCACAAACAATACAGTGCGGCGACGGTTGGCCTGTTTGAGGTCGCTTTTGCGACGCTCGTACATACGGCGAAAAGTGCCGTGTTGAAGTATACGAGTGTCTTCGTCGTCCTCTTTGCCGAGTTCTTTGCGAATACGTGCGCGACGAATTTTCAAATCCTCCTTGCGAGGGTCGTAGTAGCGCGGAATGTACTCAAACTCATGTATTTTCATCTCAGGGAAAAAACGTGGAAGTCCCATAGCAAATGTTTTTTATCGTTAATAATGCGCAAATATAAACAATTGCTTTGAAAAAATAAGATTTTTAACGTTTTTTTTAACAATGCTTGACTAAATGTTGGTTTCCACCTTGTAACCGTCGTACACCACCACCCATTTGTCGCCATAAAAACGCACAAGATTTACAACTGTGCCTTTTTTGGCAAACTTTTGAAGCACAGAGCAAAGGTCGTCGGGTATACCTTGAAATGCCATTCCAGTACGTCCGTAAAGCAATACCCACCCGTCGGTGCCGTAAAATGCCGATTCGCGTATGGGGGCTTTCTTCTTGTTTAATTGGGCAAGTTTAGCCACCATTTTTTGTGGTAAACCTCGGGCAATGAAGCCGTTAGAGCCAAATACCATTAGCCGTGTACCATTTTTGTAGGCAACGCTTTTGATATTTTTATCTTTTTTGGATACAGCTTCCAATTCGGTGGCAAAATCGGTGGGCAACGACTGTGCTGTATATTGCTTGCCGCCATACACAAGCACAAACGATGAATCACTGAGCAACAAGGCTTTATCAATAGAAGTTCCGGCTGAATTAAGTTTGCCAAGCATATTTTCAAGTGAAGATGGAATGTAACTATAGCTATAACCTATGTCGCCGTAGAGTATCAGCCAATGGCCGTCGGAGTTAAAGGCAATATCGTGAATATCAACCTTTTTGGCAGAAATATCAGCAAGCTCTTTCTTGCAGTTTTCGAGCAACTGGCTGTCGATGGTCTGCGCGGTAGTAATGAGAGGTACCAACACAGAAAAGACAATGATGTATAATAACTTTTTCATGGCCGTTGTGTTTTAATAGTTTGCAATATGTTGACTTCATTAAAAAGACAACCGCCGGAGCATTATCCCCTAAAAAAAACGTCTGCCCAAAAACAGGCAGACGCTAAAAAAACAGAGGGATATAAAATAAAGAGAGAGTTTATTTCACTTTGTCGATTTCGAGAGTAACAACCGTTTTGTTAAGCAACTGATAACCAATTTCGCCGAATGCGTACACACCGTTTTTGCAGATGGCGCGTCCATCGAAATTACCACCCGAATAGTACGATACACACGAGAAGCATGTCAACACATCGCAACGTTTTGAGCTGAGGGTGTTGTTAAACATCGACAGATAGTCGGCTCCGTTTTTAACAAGGTGATAAGTATCGCCGGCATATACAGGTGAGAAGAATGTTACCTCGCCTTTCTTGGTGTCTACAATCTTAACGTCGCGGTTGATGAGTGCGCCGTTTTGCGATGTAATCATCTGAGTATATCCACCAAGACGAGGTTTAACTGTGTTTTCAAAATAATCGGCTATGTTGGCGGGTTTGCCGTCGATTGTGCAGTCAGATTGAACAAATCCGTCTTTGGGGAATACAATGGTGGGAGTATTTTCGTCGATAGTATCAAAGTTTACAATTTCGGCACGAGCTGCAAGGAAGTCGGGCAATTCGATATACATAACTGTTGCAAGGCTGTCGGAGAGCTGTCCGTCGATACCCGAAACGGTTTTGGGAATTTTTTTGCCATAATCTTCAAACTTGGTGGCTGCCACATATCCAA
This sequence comes from Bacteroidales bacterium, assembly GCA_017962175.1. GTDB lineage: Bacteria > Bacteroidota > Bacteroidia > Bacteroidales > UBA3824 > UBA3824. The sequence goes on from JAGCVU010000150.1 coordinate 33,646, forward strand.
CAACGGGATTATCAAACATACCTTCGTAAGAGAGGGCATTGTTGGCAAATGTGTAGTAAACCTGCGAATCAATAGGTATAGTTACTACCACAAAACCGTTTTTGTATCCGTTTTTGGCAATGTCTTGAATATTTTTTTCGTCGTAAACTGCCAATTTGCAGCTTTGAGCTACAAGGGTGAAATCGTCTACAAAAATTTTGTCTTCGTCGAGTTTTCCAACCGAATCAACAAAATAGAGCGATGTACCACCAATCCAATTGCCTTTGGGTAATCCCGAAAGAGCTTTATCGCTGCCCGTGAGCAACATTACACGACCATTATTAATAAAGTCGATAACTTCCTGTTTTGTGTATAATTTATTTTCCATAGTTGATTACCAAGATTTAAAAATTTCTTTAAAATCGGCGCGAACCGCCAACGAATACTTCATACATAGGTCGTAAAGACTGTCGAGAGATTTTTCAACAGTGGTGCGACCGTGTTCGATATCTTTCCGAATCTGATAGATCCGGAGCTGCAACACGTAGTTTTTAAACTCGTGCTGTATCTCGCCGGTAATCAGCTTTGCCCATTCAGGTCGGCTCTTTGATGGAATCGCACTTGTAAATGTGTCTGACATAATTATTGGGTTTTGATATTTGTAATTGTCGTAAAGGTATGGCTAAATTTTTTAAAAGTCAAGTTTTTTTTCGATTTTTTTTAATTTTTTTTGAGTTACACTGCAAAACTCGTATCAAGGAAATCTTGAAATTTATCTTTAAATTGATCGCTTATTGGTACAATGGTCTGGTCATCAAATACTACACGCTGTCGCTCAACAAGGTAAACTTTGTCTAAATTGATTATATAGCTACGATGCACACGCATAAACTTTTCAGGCGGCAAATAGTTTTCCACACGACGGATACTCAGCAAACTCATCACAGTGCTTCCGTCTTCAAGATGAAAACGCACATACTCGCGCATACTCTCTATATATAATATGTCATCAAAATTGATACGCACTACTTTGTATTCGCTTTTTACAAATATATAGCGTTGGTTGTTGACATACTTTTTGTTGATAAGAGCCATTTCACGGTTGATTTGTTCTGCCTCACGCACTTGAATTATCGAGCGTTTAATAGATTTTTGAGTATAAGGTTTAAACAAAACTGTGGCGTAAGGCACCTTGATTGTATCAACAGGATAATCGGTATTAGCAGTAGTAAACACTGTAAGTGGCGGATTCACAAGAGTTTTTACTAATTGCAAACCCGATAATGAGTCCATATCAATATCCACAAACATTAAATCTATATCAGTATGGGTCTGCAAATATCTCTGCGCACGTGTAGTAGTGCGAAAAAAAGAAACGAGCTCTATTCCATCAATGGCGGCAACAGCATTGCACAACTCTTTGAGAGCCGAGGTATCATAGTCGATAACTATACACTTCATAATAATAGACAATTGTTTTGATGATTTGCAGCGTAAAAGTAATATTTTTTTTAAAAAAATGAATAAAAAGAGTTTTTTATAAAAAAAAACCGTATCTTTGTTGTAAATTGAATTTGTATATTTTTTTAAAACATATCACTTTGCATTATGGAATATAAAAAGATACTCACATTGGCGCTTGCCCTATCAGCCGCCACTGCAATAATGTCTTGCGGAGGCACATCGGGCGGAGAACAACAACAGCAGCAACCCGGAGGCAACGAAGGAAAGTTAGAATACAATCCTGAAGCCGAAGCCAAAATCGACTACGCAAAATACGGACTCGATTCGGCATTTATTCAAAAATATCAAGACGTTGCCATAGGCGACGTGGGCGAAATGATTCAAAGTTTTCCCTCGCCCGTAGAAGTTTCGGCCATCATTCAAGATATGAAAGTGCCCTACACACCCAAATATCTGTTTAGCACCGACTATGCCGACAATTTTGAAACAAGTTTCAAAAAAGCTCTCGGTCTTGGCGTTTATTGTGCCGACTTAGGATACCTCAATGTTTACAACAAAACCGGCGACGTTATTCAATACCTTGTGGCTATTCGCAAACTGAGCGAACAATTGCAAATTGGTCAATTCTTTGACTTTGCAGCTCTTAAACAAATTGCCACAAGCAGCAACAACCTCGACTCTCTGCTTATTACCAGCGTTCAGAGTTACTTCCAAATGGACTCTTACCTTCGTCAAAACGGCAGAAGCAATATCAGTGCTCTTATGGTTACCGGCGTTTGGGCTGAAAGTCTCTACCTCGCTTGCGAAGTATACTCTGCCAAGGCCAACAAACGTATGAAAGAGCACATCGCAAGTCAGAAAAACATTCTCGACGACTTGATGGCAATACTCGTGAAGTTTATGAACAACGACCCAAGCTACATCAAAATGGTAGCCGGATTAAAAGATCTTACAGTTGCATTCGACCCTGTAAAAATTCAGGACTTCGATGGTGAAGACAAAACTGAAGTAATAGACGGTCAGCGTGTTACCACTCAGGGTGCTTACACCACCATCACCGTTAGCGACGAACAAATCAACGAAATAGTTAAGGCTGTAGAAAAATTCAGAAACGACATCGTTACCAATCTGTAATTCTACTCTGACTTAAATAATAAAGGTGCGGAAGAAAACGAAATGTTTTCTTCCGCACCTTTTATATATAGACGCATTTTTAAATTATTTCTTAGCGAAATATGCATTGAAAGCCTTGATGCGTGCTTCGGCGTTGGCAAGAGCCTCGTCGCCAAGTTGCGACACACATACGCGGATACCGTGATGACACGAGCCGCAGATATTGAGTCCCACAGCCGAAATGCCAAACATCAAAAGATTTTTTACCACCTCACCGCTACTCATGCCGGGATAGGTAACGGTAAAGTAAAAACCATCTGCAATATCTTCTGCACCGTCTTTGTCGTAAACGGGAACAAAACCGTTGTTGAAGAACGATTTTTTGAGGATATTGGCTCTGCGGGCGTACTCTTTGATAGGCTCAACAAAATTATAACTACCATCGCAACAAGCATTAAGCATAGCCGCAAATCCATATTGAGGAGTATGTGTCGTGCCTGTAGACAAAGTGTAGAGAGCATCAAAAATCATTGCGTGACCAAAGTTGTCGTTGCCAAAATATGCTTTGAGGTCGGGATAGCGGCGGTCGAAAATTGCAGGGCTAACCATCATAACAGCAATACGTTGACCTGCATAACTGAAACTCTTACTGCCCGAAAGCATAATAATCCAATTGTCGGTATATTTTGCCACAGTTGGATTAAACGGTGCAACGCCGGGTTTTGAAATATCGCGACGGAAATCCATTCCAAAATAAGCAAGGTCTTCCATTACAATAACATCGTATTTTGTAGCGAGTGTACCGATTGTTTTGAGTTCCTGTTCGGTAAAATTAATCCACGCAGGGTTGTTGGGACTTGAATAAAGTATAGTGCTGATGTCGCCCTTAGACAAATACGATTCAAGTTTAGCCTCAAGTTTATCGCCACGATAATCGTATACATCAAAAGTTTCGTACTGCATGCCGAGTACACGCAATTGTGCTTTGTTTACGGGGAAACCGGGGTCGATAAAGAGAGTTTTGCCACGTTTTTTGTCGGTGCGGTTGGCAACCATAAACGATGCAAAACAAGCCTGCATACTACCTGTGGTGGCAAGGCAGTTTTTAGCCGGAACGTCCACATCTATAAAGCATTTGGCAAATCTTGCGGCAGCCTCTTTCAATGCGGGAACACCGTCAACAGGGGGATAAATGGCGCAAAGACCTTTTTCGGCGGCTTCACGTTCGGCATCAAGTGCAATTTGCGGAGGTTTCAATCCGGGAACGCCCATTTCTAAGCGAACAAATTTTTCGCCGGTTTCTTTTTCAAGCATATTGGCGAGGCGCACTGTCTCGCGTATTGACATTTTTTCAGGGTCGGCAACGCCGAGTTCCTTTATTTTAGTTTCTAAAACTGATGATGATATGGGATATTGGTACATATTGTTTTTATTTTTTTGCAAAATTAAAAAAAATCACGAGATATTCAAAGCATTAAACTTTTCTAACGAAATACACACTTGGCGCATTATGCTTGTGATATCGTTCTCGGAAATAGAATAAAAATTATCGCGCACGCTCACGGGAATCATTCCGGCAAGGTCGGCATATCCGGGACTGCACACAATACGGTTTTCGGTGCGGAAATACTCCTCAGGACGGTGCTTATCGCGCGGAAAAATGGTAACGGTGTAATATCCATCTTCAAACAAAATTCCCATATTTACCTCTGGCTCAACGGATTGATAAATAAAATTGATTTCGCGGAGAATTTTTTCGATATGATATTGTAACTGACTACGGTCGATGGTTTGAATCACAATAAAACGGCGTGTGGTGTCGTCAATCTTGTACACATTGGTACTGCTAAATTCCGCAGAATCAATAGTATAGAGGCGTTTAAGACTTTCTATCTGCGCAAACACCGGCAGCGAAACAGCCTTACAAGCCTGCAAATGCAAATGAAACGGCGCAGAAGCACCACATTTGGGTCCGTTGTAAAAAACCACATACCCGGGCATATCGTCAGCCATTTGCACAAACTTATCCACAATTTTCATAATGCCTTGATCCTGATGACGTTGCGAAATAATTGTAAGATGGTTTTCGCCTATGGGAAAAGGATTTACGGCTATGAAGAAATCGTCGTTGTATTCGTATGGGATTTGCCCTTGTATCAAATTGGCACGACAAAGAAAACATCTACTCGTGTCGGGCTTTTTAGAAATATCGGCGGTGGCACTCTGTATACGTGCAGGGTTCATCTGCAAAGTGTACGAAAAGCCGTTGAACTGCACCGTGCGCAATGCCGACAGCCGCATATTGTTGAAATTGGTGTAAAACAGCGGCGACGATTCTAACTGTCTATATATAAATGACTCAATCTCAATCATATTTCGTCTGGATAATTAATAAGAGTGTATCGGCGCGAAAGTTCACGCTCGCGGAAAAGGTCTTTTACATAATTGTTTCTTATCTGAGTTTCGTGCGACGGATTGGCATCCGAATTTCCACTCCAACGGCGACAATTGTAAAGCACATCAAAAATGCGCGATACCTTGTATTCGCCCGAAATGCGCAGAGCCACAGCGTAATCTTCGCCGTAACTTACATTGGGAAAGCGTATTTCGCGAATCAGTGGAGTAAAAAAACATCGGGGCGCACCCACACCGTTTACACGCAAAAGATTGTTGTGACCATTTTCGGGAGTGTATTCGCTATGTGTAATCGGCGGCACATCGAGCGGCACAAAATCAGCGTTGGTCAATTGGTACGAACCCACAAGCATAGCGCATTTCTCCTTGCGGAAAGTGTCGGCAATGGTTTGAAGCACATTTTCATTAGAATATCCGTCGTCGCTATCTAATTGAACGGCAAACGCTCCGCATTCAGGATTGTCAACGGCAAGATTCCAACAGCCACCTATGCCAAACCCATTGTTATCAGGCACTATGCGAATAATCTTGTTGGGATAAAGACCTTGCATTTTGGCAATTACGTCGGGCGTGTGGTCGGTGCTGTGATTATCCACCACAATTATATTATAGGGGAAATCGGTTTTCTGCTGGGCAGCACTGCGTAGAGCGGTCTCAATAGTAGATTCGCGATTTTTAACGGGAATAATCACCGATACAAGGTTTTTAAATTCCTTAACAACATTATCAAAATCTTCGGGAATCTTGTCAATTGCGGGAAGCATTGCCCCCATATCCTCCAAAACCACTTTGAAAATCAACTCGCACTCTTGTTGATATTCGCGATTGCGAGGGTCAACGTATGCAAAATTTTTGGTTTCAAAATCGTTGTCCTTTTCGTCGGGCATAATATACAGTGGCTCAGGCACAATCTTAATTCCACCCATAGGAATAAGGCGAAGCAAAAGATCGTAAAATGCAGCCTTTTTTAATGATGGATTCACCTCCATAGCGGCATGAATGGCACATTCGGATTTTACCACCACCATACCGCCAAAATCAAAACCATCGCGCAGAGCCGACCCCATGGTATAGTCCTGAAGGCGCACCACGCTGCCATCGGTTTTGCAATAATAAGAATATATGCCCGCTGCCATATTGATGCCAATGGTGCGTTCGATGGCTGCCTCAAAATCATTTTCCGAAATAAGTTGAATTCTTTTGAAGCAAAATGCCATATATTCTTGCTCTGTATGGCTTATAATCTCGCGCAGCACTGTGCCGTTGTTGATATCTATTTGATCTGAATAGATGAATGCAATTGAGTTTACCATTTTTTTTTACAAAGTTAAAACATTAAGTAGATAAAAAAAGATTTTTTGACGTATAAAATTTTTATATTTGCAAAATTTTTTACCACAACAAGGAACAATAAAAA
>JAGCVU010000151.1 GCA_017962175.1 Bacteroidales bacterium
ACATTTCTTGCAAATTTACTTTTGAAAAACAAATTTGCATAAAAAAAGTGTTAAAATGTTTTGCAGATTTACTTTTTGAAAGTAAATTAGCCGAAAATTGGTATAATGTCTATTCTTTTTCCTTAATTTTGCCCCACAATATAGTCATACTATGGATACCGAATCTCAAAATATAGAGTTCAAACAGTTGTGGCGCGATGAGTATCTCAAATGGATTTGCGGTTTTGCCAATGCTCAGGGCGGCACTTTTGGTGTGTCGGAAAGCGACTTGATGCGCTCCGCGAACTTATCAACACGCTATTTGTCACAAGGATTATATGGGTGTGGCGATTCAGATGAAAGTTTACAATGACCGTACTGAACATTTTTCTATCATCTATTATGGACACTTCTCTTCGTGAAAAAAAAATCTACCGTGTAACCCTCAAAGGCAGTGCGGTTAACTGTTTGCTGCTGGTGGCTAAGTTTGTGGCGGGTATTTTGGGCGGATCGGCGGCGATGATTGCCGACGCTGTGCATTCGCTGTCGGATTTTCTCACCGATTTTGTGGTGATGGCTTTTGTAAAACTGAGTTCAAAACCGCAGGACGAGGATCACGATTATGGTCACGGAAAATATGAGACCCTCGCCACCGCCTCTATCGGTATTTTGCTGTTTTTTGTGGGTGTGATGATTCTCTACAACGGCGCGGTGAGCATTTACAACGCGTTTATGGGCGAGGTGCTGCCTGTGCCCGGCGCGGTGGCTTTGGTGGTGGCTTTGCTGAGTATCGCTCTCAAAGAGTGGGCTTATAGGTTTACCGTTAAGGTAGGCAGAGAGGTTGAATCTCAGGCAGTTGTGGCTAATGCTTGGCATCATCGTACCGACGCTTTTTCGTCGATTGCCACTGCTGTGGGCGTGGGTGCTGCGTTTGGTTTGGGTGAAAAATGGGCTGTGCTCGACCCTGTGGCAGCCGTTTTTGTAAGTTTCTTTATCATCAAAACCGCTTTCGATTTGATAGCGCAGGCCACGGGCGAACTTTTGGAAAAAAGCCTTCCGCCCGATGTGGAAAACCGTATTGTGGAGATTGCCGAATCAGAACCCGAAGTAAGTGATGTTCACGGACTTAGAACTCGCAAAATTGGTAGCCGTATTGCCATTGAGATGCATTTTCGTATGCCGGCTAATATTTCGCTTTATCACGCTCATTGCCACGCATCAAACATTGAGCAGGAATTGAAAAAAGAATTTGGCGAATCTACTCATATTTCTATTCATTTTGAGCCTGAAAAAATCGACGGAAAATATTGTAATCCTGATAGTTGAAGGCTGTTGAAAAATTTTTGCTACATAAAATTGTCATTTTAATCTTGTTTTCAAAAAAATGTTTATAAATTTGCCGCTGAAAGGATAAATTTTACTTAAAATCTTAACGTTACAATGGAAGATCTTTTGCAACAAACGCAGGAATACACTGATGATAAGATTGTTCACTTAGAGTGGAACGAACATATACGCCGCCGTCCGGGTATGTATATCGGTAAACTTGGCGACGGTCAATCTGCCGACGACGGTATCTACGTGCTTCTAAAAGAGACCATCGACAACTCTATCGACGAGTTTATGATGGGCTATGGCAAAAAAATTGAGGTTTCGATTCAAGATTCGCGCGTGGTGGTTCGCGACTATGGACGTGGTATTCCGCTTGGCAAGGTGGTTGACGTGGCTTCGCAGATGAACACCGGCGCAAAATACGACAGCAGCGTGTTTAAAAAATCTGTGGGTCTCAACGGCGTGGGTATCAAAGCCGTTAACGCATTGTCTACCAATTTTATGATTCGTTCGTTTCGCGACGGTCAGTGCAAGCGTGTGGTTTTCTCCAAGGGCGTTTGCTTAGAGGACGACCCCATTTGCGCATCTAACGAAAAAAACGGCACTGAAACTTCGTTTATCCCTGATAAAGAGTTGTTTGTAAACTACAACTTTTTGGACGACTATATTGTGCCGATGCTCAAAAATTACACCTACCTAAACCGTGGGTTAACTATTGTTTACAATGGCGAACAGTATCAGAGCAAAAATGGTCTGCTCGACCTTTTGAACGAAAATATGAGCACCGAGGGTATTTATCCTATCATTCATCTTGTAGGTCAGGATGTTGAGATTGCAATGACCCACAATAATAAGTTTTCTGAGGAGTATTATTCTTTTGTCAACGGTCAGCACACAACGCAAGGCGGCACGCACTTGATGGCATTCCGCGAGGCGTTGATTAAAACTGTGCGCGACTTTTATAAAAAGGAATTTGACGTTAACGATATTAAAGCGTCGATAGCGGCGGCAGTGAGCATCAAGGTAGAGGAGCCTGTGTTCGAGAGCCAGACTAAGACCAAACTCGGCAGCAAAAATATGAGTCCCAACGGCGAGAGCATCCGAAACTTTATGATGAATTTCGTTACCCGCGAACTCGACAACTATCTGCACAAGAATCCCGAAACGGCGCAGATTCTCCTCAAAAAAATTCAGGACAACGAGCGCGACCGCAAGGCTATTTCGGGTATTCAAAAAATTGCCCGCGAACGTGCCAAAAAGGTGAACCTTCACAACCGAAAACTCCGCGACTGCAATGTGCATTTCAATAGTAGCGACAAGCGCAAGTCAGAATCTACCATTTTTATCACCGAGGGTGATTCGGCAAGCGGAAGCATAACTAAGAGCCGCGACGTTAACACTCAGGCTGTGTTCTCGCTTCGTGGTAAACCGCTCAACTGTTTTGGACTCACCAAAAAGGTGGTTTACGAAAACGAGGAGTTCAACCTTTTGCAGGCGGCTCTCAACATTGAGGAGGGTATCGAAAACATCCGTTACAACCGTGTGGTAATTGCCACCGATGCCGATGTGGACGGTATGCACATCCGTTTGCTGATGATTACGTTCTTCTTGAATTTCTTCCCCGAGGTAATCAAAAACAAACACCTTTATATATTACAGACCCCGCTTTTCCGCGTTAGAAACAAGCAGAAGACATTCTACTGCTACACCGACGAGGAAAAACTTGCTGCCATTGCGGCTTGCGGCAAAAATCCTGAGATGACACGATTCAAAGGTCTCGGTGAGATTTCGCCCGATGAGTTCAAGCACTTTATCGGTCCCGAAATGCGTATCGAACCTGTCTTGATTAAGAAGGAAGACCAAATTCAGGAACTTATGAATTTCTATATGGGAAAGAATACTCCTGAGCGTCAGAACTTTATCATCGACAACCTTGTTATCGAAGAAGACCGCATTGAGGAGGAAGAACTGCCCGAAACTCGCATTGCCGACAACGAAGAATAGTATTTTTTGACCTCAAAAACGGTTGGTTTGTTAAGTTAGTGTAATTATTCTACCTTTCACATTATAAGAATGTTAACTTAACAAATTTTAAGATTTTAGCCAAAACATCTGCCGACG
>JAGCVU010000152.1 GCA_017962175.1 Bacteroidales bacterium
AAACCATCCAACTCAACGACGAGACTTTCTGGGCTGGGTCGCCTCATTCTAACAATAGCGAAAAGGCTTACCCCCATCTTGCCGAAATTCAACAACTTATCAAGGACGGCAAAACTGAGGAGGCTCAAAATATAGTTAACGAAAACTTCTTTACGGGGCAAAATGGTATGTGTTACCTCACTCTTGGCAACATTCTCATTGATTACGACAATAAACAAGAGGCGTTTGGCTACGACCGTGTTTTGCGACTTTTTGATGCTGTTGCCACCACAAAATTTACCAAAGGGAACACTCATTATGTGCAAGATACATACGTTTCGTTTAATAGCGATGTGCTTGTAAATCATATCTCTATCAGCAACAATATTAAGGATTTGGCTTTTACTGTTGATTACAACTGTCCGTTGCAAAACGAGGTTACGGTTAAAGGCAACCAAATGATTATCAAGGTAAAAGGTAAAGACCAAGAGGGCGTTCAAGGCAAATTGGAGGCTGTGATGATTGTTGACATTCAAACCGACGGCAAGATTTCGGAAAAAAACAACCGTCTTCGTGTTTCGGATGCTTCGTTTGCCACTATGCGTGTGTCTTCTGCTACCAATTTTGTTAATTATCAAGATGTTAGCGGCAATGCTATGCAAAAGGCGCAGACTGCTATGGATAACGCATTGAAAACGAGCATTATCGATGATATTCGCAAACATTCCGAAATCTACGCTAAGCAATACAACCGTGTTTCGCTCAATCTCCCTACAAATCAAAAACTTATTCAAACCTCCGACCAACGTGTAAAGAATTTCAAGACTCAGGAAGACCCTTCGCTTATTGCCTTGATGTTTAATTACGGTCGTTATTTGTTGATTTGTTCGTCTCAACCCGGTGGTCAACCTGCTAATTTACAGGGTATTTGGAACAATTCGCCCGACCCCGCTTGGGACAGCAAATACACCATCAACATCAACGCCGAAATGAACTATTGGCCTGCCGAGGTTACCAACCTTAGCGACTGCCACGAGCCATTGTTCAACCTTATTGAAGACCTCTCGAAAACTGGCGTTGAGACTGCCAAAACCTATTATCACGCCAACGGTTGGGTTGCCCATCACAATACCGACATTTGGAGAGTGGCAGGTCCTATCGACGGTTCGTTCTGGGGAATGTGGCCTCACGGTGGTGCGTGGCTTGCTCAGCACCTTTGGCAGCACTATTTGTTCACTGGCGACAAGGCGTTTCTCCAAAAATATTATCCTATTATAAAAGGTACTGCCGATTTTTATATGAGTTTTGCCATTCCCTACAAGGGTTATTTGGTAACCACTCCCTCGGTATCGCCTGAGCACGGTCCCGGCAACAATCCGAGTTCGCTCGCCATCGGCTGCACTATGGACAATCAGATAGTTTTCGACGCTCTTAATTCCACACTTTTGGCTTCTGAGGCTCTTGGCATCGACGCTCCTTACCGCAAAAAACTCCGCGCCACTATCGCCAAACTGCCTCCTATGCAAATTGGACAATACAACCAACTGCAAGAATGGCTCGACGACGTTGACGACCCCAAAGACGAGCACCGTCACGTTTCGCACCTTTACGGACTTTACCCGAGCAACCAAATTACTCCCGGCAAGAATCCACTCTTGATGGAAGCCGCCAAAAACACCCTCACACAGCGCGGTGATATGGCTACGGGATGGAGCATTGGTTGGAAAATCAACCTTTGGGCACGTCTGCTCGATGGCAATCACGCTTACAAAATTATCAAAAATATGCTTACCCTTTTGCCTGCCAACGCTGGATGGGGCAATTTCTCTGAGGGTCGCACATATCCCAACTTGTTTGACGCTCATCCGCCGTTCCAAATCGATGGCAATTTTGGATTCTGCGCCGGCATTGCCGAAATGCTTTTGCAAAGTCACGATGGCGCTGTTCACCTTTTGCCCGCACTGCCTGACAATTTGAGCGAAGGCAGTTACAAAGGTTTGGTGGCTCGTGGCGGTTTTGTTGTGGATGTGGAGTGGAAAAATGGCAAAATCACCACCGCTAAAATCACCTCGCGCATAGGCGGACTTTTAAGAATCCGTTCGGCTGTTCCTTTGCAGGGTAACGGACTCAAACCTGCCGACCCGAAAAAGAGTAATCCTCTGCTTGCACCTGCCAACGTTGCCAAACCTCTCGTTTCGCCCAAAGCCAATTTACAAGGAAAAATCATCAATACTTATTACGAATACGACATTGAAACCGCAAAAGGCGATATAATAATTTTAAATTCTAAATAGTAAACTGAAAATGAAAAGACTTATTTATCTTTGTGCTCTAACTACCACTATGTCAATATTTTCGTGCAGTGGTAACGCACAAAAAAACGCAGAACCAAAACACTGGCTTGCCACTTGGGGCACAGCCGTGCAACTTACCGAACCGCACAATATGCCGCCTGCGCCCGGACTTTCGGGAAACACTATCCGTCAGCGCGTTAAGGTAACTCTTGGCGGCGATTCGTTGAGGCTAAAACTTTCAAATGAGTTTGGCGACGCTCCTTTTAAAATATCCGCTGTGAGCATAGCCAATTCTATCGACAGTTGCGCTATCGACCCTGCTTCTGCCACTAATGTTTTGTTTGGGAATAAACCATCTTTGGAAATTCCTGTTGGTGAGTCGGTTATCTCCGACCCGTTGGCTTTGTCGGTTAAAAATCGTGGCGACGTGGCAATTACAATAGTTTACGAAAACGCTCCCGAAAAACTCACTGGTCACCCGGGTTCGCGCACCACATCGTTTATTATGGAAGGCAACCATCTCAACGATGCAAATTTCAGTAACTCAGTTAAAACCGACCATTGGTACTCAATTGAGCGTATCGACATTCTCACCTCTGTTAAAAACCGTGCTGTGTCTATCATTGGCAACTCAATCACCGACGGTCGTGGCTCTACCACCAATATGAACAACCGTTGGCCTGATGTATTTGCCGAGCGTCTTTTAGCCGATTCTGCAACCAAAAATCTCAGCGTATTGAATATGGGAATTGGCGGCAACTGCGTGGTTTTCGGTGGATTAGGTCCTACGGCATCAAAACGTTACAGCCGTGATGTGTTAGAGCAACCGGGCGTTAAGTATGTGATTATATTTGAGGGAGTTAACGATATTGGCGGCTCTCGCGATGTGGCACAAACCGAACAAGCCTTGAAAGATGCCTACACCAAGATGATAAACGATGCAAAAGCCAAAGGATTAATAGTTTACGGCGCTACCATTACCCCGTTTAAAGAGAGTTTTTACTACACTCCCGAAAAAGAGCAACTTCGCCAAAACGTTAACAACTGGATTCGCACTTGTGGATTGTTTGATACTGTAATCGACTTAGAAACAGCCATTTGCAGCAAAGACGACCCATTTATAATGGATTCCACACTTCACGACAACGACCATCTTCACCCCAACGCCGACGGTCACCGCGCTCTCGGCAATTTTGTTGACATCAATCTTTTTAAAAAATAAACTCTATCACAATGAAATTCAATTGTTTACTAACCGCCATTAGTGCGGCGGCAATTTTTGCTGGTTGCAATCAGGCTCAACAACAGGAAGCCGTGCAACTCGGCACTCCAAACCCGATTATCTGGGCTGACGTTCCCGATATGTCGATGATGCGCGTGGGCGACACTTATTATATGAGTAGCACCACAATGCATATGAACCCGGGCGTTCCGATTATGAAATCAAAAGACCTATCTAATTGGGAGATAGTAAGTTACGCTTACGATATTCTTGGCGAAAAAGACGAAACTATGCTCCTCAACGGCAAAAACACCTACGGCAAGGGTTCGTGGGCAAGTTGCATACGCTATGTGGGTGGAAAATACTTTGTTAGCACATTCGACCAAGTAACTGCCAAAACCTACTTTTTCACCACCGACAATATCGAGAGCGGCAAGTGGGAACGTCACGAATTTGAACCCTCGCTCCACGATCATACTGTGGTTTTTGAGGACGACGGCAAGGTGTATATGATCAACGGCAACGGCAAAATCTTTATCCGCGAAATCAAGCCCGATTTTTCTGGCGTGGTTCCCGAATCGGAAAAAGTTCTTATCGAAAATGCCGGATTGCCTGCTGGTGAGGATCTTATGCTTGGCGCAGAGGGTTCGCAGATGTTTAAAATCAACGGCAAATATTATCTTATCAACATCACTTGGCCTCGCGGCGGAATGCGCACAGTGGTTTGTCACCGTGCCGACAATCTTTTTGGTCCTTACGAAGGCAAGATGGTTTTCCAAGATAAAGGCGTGGCTCAGGGCGGCTTAATCGACACTCCCGAAGGCAAATGGTACGCATATCTTTTTGGCGACCGTGGTGCTGTGGGACGTATTCCGTTTATCGTTCCTGTGGAATGGCAAGACGGTTGGCCTGTGTTTGGCGTTGATGGCAAAGTGCCTGACACACTTGACCTTCCTAAGAGCAAAGGTTTGATTCCCGGCATTGTTGACAGCGATGATTTCGATGGCGACAAACCTAAAATCGTTTGGCAGTGGAACCACAATCCTGTAAACTCGCTTTGGAGTATGACCGAGCGCCAAGGATTCCTCCGTCTTAAAACCGACCGCACCGACACTCTCTTTACCCAAAGTCGTAATATGCTCACACAGCGCACATTCGGACCAAAATGCAGCGGCTCTATTTGTTTGGATGCCTCTAACCTCAACGACGGCGACATTGCTGGTCTCGGACTTCTTGCAGGTCAGTTTGGTTTTGTGGCAGTTAAAAACGACGGCGGCAAAAAATCTATCGTAATGGTAGACAATATGCCCGAAGGCGAATCCACAGGTTGGCCTCCCAAGCGTGGTGTTCAGCACGAGGTTGAAACCCTCCCCGTTGATGCCGACGTAATTTATTTCAAAGCCGATTGCGATTTTACCCGCGAAGCCGACAACAGTTTGATTGGCAGCCACGGTATCGACAAAGCCGAATTTTACTATTCTACCGACGGCACCAACTGGAACCACATCGGACACACTTTGAAAATGACATACAGCCTCGATCACTTTATGGGTCAGCGTTATGCGCTGTTCTACTACTCTACCAAGCAGCCCGGCGGATGTGCCGATTTTGATTGGTATAAGGTTTCGTATTTGTAAGATATTGATATTAAGTAATAAGAAATGCAGTTCATAGTGTTGAACTGCATTTTTTTATTGTGTTTTGCCAAAGTTTCGCAATAATTATTTATTTTTGCGAAAACATAACTTGTAACATTATGGGCATATTCATTGATAAAGGCAATACGGCTTTTGAAAGCATAAGAAATTCTGATTTTGTTGACAAGTCGGGAATTTTAGAAATATTGAACAACAACCTCAACACATCGCACCGATATGTTTGCGTGTCGCGTCCGAGGCGGTTTGGAAAGTCTGTTGCTGCCAAAATGATTTATGCTTATTACGATAGAAAATCAAATTCCGACGGTCTTTTTAGCGACTTGAAAATCTCAAAATCAGGTAGTTATCAAAAATATTTGAACCAATATCCCACTATATTTATTGATTGGAACAGATTTTCTGCGGAAGATAAAAGCAATGTTGTAGAAGAAGCGCAGAAAATAGTAGTCGCAGATTTAAAAGATTCTTTTCCGTTTCTTAAAGAAAAGAATTCATTGATGTCCGCTTTGGAAGAAATTCACAAGGAAACCGGCGACCGCTTTGTTATGATTATCGATGAATGGGATATGCTCGTTAGGGACGTTGACGAAAAAACGCAAAAGAAATACGTAAATTTTTTGCGCTCAATGTTTAAGTCAAACACCGCTGACGATGTTTTTCTGTTGGTATACATGACAGGAATTTTGCCGATAATAAAAACCGAAACACAGTCGGCGTTGAACAATTTTGACGAGTTCAGTGTAATACGTCCTGTTAAAACTGCCCAGTATTATGGTTTCACAAAAAGCGAAGTGGAAACACTTTGTAAAAAACATGATCTGAGTTTTGAACGTATGGAACACGCTTATGACGGCTATATTATAGGTAGCGAAAAATCGATGTTCAATCCAAATTCGGTAATGTTAGCGGTAGAGGACGGCGGTTATGACAGTCACTGGTCTAAATCCGCATCTTTTACCACGATAGAACATTACATAGAAATTGACCACGACAATGTTCAACAAAAAATCATAAAAATGCTCAACGGCGAAAGCGTAACAGTTGAAGTAACAAGTTTTCGTAATGATATGAAAAATATCGACAATTCTGACGATGTGCTTACACTTTTGGCTCATCTCGGCTATTTGTCTTACGACCCAGAAACACTGACGGTAAGAATCCCAAACACCGAGGTTGCTGGCGAGTTTCGTCTTTCAATCGGACGTGCAGGTTGGGGCGAGGTATCAGCGGCATTAAATGATTCTTTAACATTGATTAACAAGACGATAGAAATGGATGCCGAATACATTGCCGAGGCTTTTGATAAGTATCGTTTTGAGAGTTCGTCAATAATAAAATATAAGGACGAAAATTCGATGTCGTGTGCTATTACGCTTGCATATTACGCAGCCAAAAGGTTTTACAAAATTTTCCGCGAACAACCTGCCGGAAAGGGGTTTGCCGATATGGTTTTTATTCCGCTTCCTAAATCCACACGTCCGGCGATAATTGTTGAATTAAAGCACAATAAATCAGCCGTTGGTGCTATCGAGCAGATAAAAAACAAGAATTATCCGGTAGCGTTAAAAGGTTTTTCACAACGGATAATTCTTGTTGGAATTAATTGGAGCAAGCGCAAGGCTAAACACGACGTGAAAATTGAGGTAATAGATAATTAGAATATAAAATACTAATAAATATTATTAGGATCATAGATTATTTTTCCGTTTTTGGTTTTTAAAACACCTTTCTTTGTTAATGTAAAGTAACGATTTTTAGGAGATAACTTGATTTCTACTTTATTTAATCCATCGTAGTTATCATTGTAGAAGAAATATTTATCAATGTTAGATACAGATGCGGGTATTGTAATGGCATAATCATAAAAGCCCCAATCAATGCCTGCCGAATAATATCCGTCTCCCATCCACCTTTCATTTTTGAAAGTATTAATTCTTAAAGATTCTACGCCGTCGGGGATTATTATTTCACCTGATTTGCAATAATATATCACCTCTTTGCCATCTTTTGACATTAAAATACGATCTCCAACGGTTTTGTAATATTTGTTTTCGGGATCGACTACAAATTTGAATACATTACCAATTGTCGTGTATTTTGTAAAGAAATTTTTACCTATTGACTTGACAGATTTGGGTAGCGTTATTGAAGATATGTCATAAAATGCTTCCATTGCAGATATTTCTTCCTCTTTGATAGTATAACCTAATAGTTTGTTGCCTCCATTCCATTCCTTGAATCTGAAACGTAATGCATTTCTGTCGAATGTTTCTACTCCTTCTGGTATTACAATGTCTTTTGATTTTTTACCATAATAGTACAGCGTTTTGCCGTCTTTGCTGAGAATGAGGCTGTCTTTCAAGATAAAATGCTGATTGTTGGGCGAAATAGAGGTAATGTAATAGAAATTTTCATTTGATATCTCTTTTACACTTGCTGGTATTTCTATCGAAAGCGAATCAGAATATGTGTGTGCACCATATTGAAATGGAATCATTCTGTCTAAAAAGATTTTAGAAGGTAATGCTGTAATGCCATCGGGTATTATTATATGTCCTTTTGCCTGTCCTCCATAAAGGATTGCCGTCTTTTCTTTGTTGTATATAATACCGTTTTCCATTGTGTAATATGGATTGTCTTTGTCAATTTCGGATATGTGATATAGGGCGCGTTCGCTGATTTCTTCAACATTTTTGTGGATTTTAAAATATACCGGCTTCTCCATGCAGCAATAAAAAATTCCGCTTTCACATCCATCACCTATTTCAGCGTAATCGTGAGGAAGCATTCGGTCTGTAAAAGCGGTTTCGCTCAATGGAAATGGAATAGGAGAGGAATACTCTCCATAATCATCATAGCGATAAAATATATAGGGATAAATATATTTCAACTCATCGTTTTCCCATTCGTTGTATTTCTCTTCGTCTTGTACAAATTTGAGAAGGTTTATATCGTAATCCACAACAGACGGCGGGATTGAATCAGACTGTCCTAAAAAATTGAGCAAAGTTTTACCATCTTTTGACAACAGACAGTCGGCTTCGATTTTGTATAATTGATTTTGTTCGGGTATGATATAATGTTTTGCAGAAACAGGAAAATCTTTGTCAAAAACATAGTTGATAGGTAGAATCAATGTATCAACATACAATTTAGAATCAAACAATATTGAGCCATTCCTATAAGAGAGTTCTTTCAAATCTAATTTTACTATTTGTATGTTTTTATTAAGGTGTATTGTTTCATTGTCCGCTAAAACTCCCTTTATCTTTATATTGTAAATTCCTTTGGTTATTTTATCTATTTTTGTTGGAATATTTGGCGACGATATTTCTACAGATTCGAATTCGGGCATATCTCCCAAATGGGAAATCTGTTTTTGTGTATTTATAAGAATAGTGTTGTTATTCTTGGTTTGGTAATAATTGTTTCCATCAGCAACTATTACTTTGTGAAAAGTCGGATATAAATAATCCGTAAATAATTCAAATCCCAAAAATGTATTACTTTTTTCACCAATATTTTTTAATGATTTCGGTATAAACAGATTGTTGCATTTAAGATTTTTGTTAGAATATGCCTGTTGATCAACATTTTCAACACCCTCAGGAATAATAATATCGTTGTTTGTCAACCCATACCGAAGTAGTGTTTTCCCATCGCCCGAAACAATACAGTTGTTTTTCAATAGAATAGACCCTGGTTGTACTATTACTGTATTCCCGAAAACTACGTCAATATCTTTCAATGATTTTGGCAGAAACAAAGTGTCTGTATAATTATAAAAATCGTTTGCATTTTTATCGATATACTCCACACCGTCGGGTACAATCACGTTGCGTCCCGTATTGCCATAACGTAACAATACTTTTCCATCAGTCGACAATATGCAGTTGTTTTTAGTGATTAGTGCATTCGATTGGTCTATAATCGTTCTTCCAAACAGATGATCGATAGATTTTAACGATTTAGGTAATACCAAGGTATCAACACCACTATAATAATTAGGTTGATTAAATGCGTTTTTGTCGATTTGTTCTACACCTTCGGGAATTATCACATTGACCAAAAGTCGTGTTTCATTTACATATCCAAACAAATATAGTATTTTGCCATCCTTTGAAAGCAGATTGTTATTTTCTGTCTTCAAATATTGGTTATCCTTTGGAATTATAAATGTATAAAGACCATGAGGCAATCCTCTAATCATTTGTATGCTTTGGGGTAAATATAACTTATAATGATACAAGTAGTGACCGAAATCATTTATTAACATATCAATAGATTTCACTCCTTTTGGAACTTTAATTGAGGAGAAGTCATTGGATGGTATCATATTATCAGACGCATATAGTATTTCCCCATCCGCAGATAACAGACAATTATCCTTGTATATGAATGACTTTGAATAAAAATCTGGCATTTTCTCCAATACGATTTTTTTAATATCGCTTTGAGATACAATAGTATCCTCGTAGTTAAACCAATCTTTCTTAACTATAGTATATTTAGCCATTAATGTATCCATTGCTTGTAAAGCAGTAATAGTTTGGATGTTTTGGGCAACAATTGCATTAATAATACCGCAATACAGTGCCAATAATAATACTCTTTTCATATTGTGTTGTCTTTAATCTCCTCTTGCGGAACGGAAAGGATTGTTGTTAATTTTATGTATCTAAAAACGAAAGCGCGAACCGCATATACTTGATTTATGTCCGCAGTTGGAGGTTGTGAGAAGGACCTTTAAGCAAGGACATAATTATAGCAGTTCGCGCCTATACGAATAGGCGAAACCGCTATGCTGTCTCTTGCTTAAATTAGAAGGTTCTCACATTTCCAACTGCAAGAAAAGCATAACGCTTTCGTATAAAATATTTTTCGTCGGCAAAAGGCTTAACTATTGCCGTTTGTCAAATGCAAATATACAAGTTTTTTATTTGCATTTTGTATTATTTGTTCTTTTTTTTTTATAATCATTTAAAAAAACGAACCTAACCATGATGGCATAAATATCTACCCCATTAAGCCCAAACTCCACCTACCACTGGTGCATTCTCAATGGTTTCGCACAATAGTTTCATAAAACGCTGTGTAGAAGCAATTTCGATTTTTTCGGTGGGGGTGTGCACGTTGAAAGTGTTTGGACCAATCGAAACGGCGTCCATATCGGGATAGTTGCCAATGATGATGCCACATTCCAAACCTGCGTGAATGGCTGTAACTTCGGGTTTTGAGCCGAAAAGATTTTTGTAGACTCCAATCATCAGGTCTACAATCTCGCTTTTGGGATTAGGCTGCCATCCGGGGTATTCGCCCGAAAAACTTACCTCCGCGCCGCAGTAGTTGGTCATACACCTTATTATATTACACAAATATTTCGACTGTGTAGCCGAAGAACTGCGCAAAAGATTGTCCATCAACATCTTGCCGTTCTCAATGTTTACAATGGCAAGATTGTTAGACGATTCTACCAATCCGGGCATATCTGCGCTCATAGCGAAAACTCCTGATATTAAGTTATTTCCGAGGAATAAAACATCCTTTGCGCTTTCGTCGGAGAGACATTCTGCGGGAGCGTCGGTCTTGGAAACTGTAACCTTGCCATCGGGGTCAGACTTGCCGTATTCTTGCTTTATCACATTGATATTGAAATCGTTGGCAAAAGATTCAAAAGCCTCAGAGTTTTGATTTTTTACAAGGATAACCGCCTTGCTTGTTCGGGGAATAGCGTTGCGCATATTGCCGCCCTCCACGTGGCAGATTTTGATGTCGAAATTCTCTTTTGCCTCCCACAACATTCTGAACATCAGTTTTATAGCATTAGGACGGTTTTTGTGAATGTCGCAACCTGAGTGTCCGCCGAGGAAACCTTCAAAATTTACATTGTAAGCCGAATATCCCGACGGGGTGGGAGCGTGGGTGATTGATTTTTCGATATGCACGTTTACGCCGCCTGCGCATCCGATGTAAAAAATATTGTCCTCCTCGCTGTCGAGGTTGAGCATAATGGTGCTTTCAAAAATGTTGGGTTCGAGACCGTTTGCGCCAGTCATACCTGTCTCCTCGTCGATGGTGATGAGAGCCTCCAATGGTCCGTGTTTCAGGGTTTTATCCTCCATAATAGCCATAATAGCAGCCACGCCGATGCCGTCGTCGCCGCCGAGAGTGGTATGGTTGGCAGAAACAAATCCTCCTGAAACTATGGTTTCGATTGGGTCGGTGAGGAAATTATGGCTTGATGAATCATCTTTTTGCGGCACCATATCGCAGTGAGCCTGCAAGAGGATGCTTTTTCGGTTGCTCATCTCAATCGACGACGCCTTTTTGCGGTAGATAACGTTTCCGGTTTTGTCGATAAAAGCCTCGTCGCAATGCTTTTTTCCAAAATCTAGAAGAAATTTGGTAACAGCCTCCTCGTGTTTCGACGGGCGGGGAATGAGCGTAAGTTCCCTAAAATTACGCCAAAGCGCCTTGGGTTCTAAGTCTAAGATATTTTCGTTCATTTTTTATTCCTTCGTTTAAGTTTTTTTAACGTGCAAATATAGCAAACCCAAAACTATTTTCAGCGTATAGAGAAAAAAAGTATTACATTTGCGCAAAAATAATCTAACCACAAAATGCTATTTACGGAAAATACGTCCGACGAAGAACTTGTGAGGCAGTTTGCTGACGAGGCCAACCGCGAATCCATTTTCCGTATAATAATGAAAAGGTACGGTGCAAAACTCTATGCCCACGTGCGTTCGTTTTTTGTAACCCACGAGGAGGCAGATGATATTGTTCAAAACACCTTTGTAAAGGCTTGGCGGGCATTGCCGAGGTTTAGGGCTGAGGCTTCGCTTTACACTTGGCTCTACAAAATATCTACAAACGAGACACTTACGTTTATTCGCAATCGTAAAAACAAAACCACAGTTTCGCTCGATGATGATGACCAATATCTTCAACTGCCATCGGTGGAAACCGGCACACACCGTTCGGGCGAATACATTGCCGCCAAACTTAAAGCCGCCATTGAGCAATTGCCCGAAAAACAGCGTATTGTCTTCAATATGAAATACTTTGAGGAGATGAAATACGAAGAAATGTCAGAAATTCTCGGCACGTCGGTAGGTGCTTTGAAGGCATCTTACCACTTTGCCGTAAAAAAAATTGAAAACTATTTAGAAAACGATTAAACCAAAATAAATTATCATAGTCAAAACATTACAAAACAACTATTAGCATTATGAATTTAGACGACTATAAAGGCAAATTCAACTTCAACCCGCCCGAGGGATATTTCGACACCTTCGCCGACAGGGTTATGGAGCGTATTGCGCAAGAAGACAAGCGCAAGAGTGTAAGTCGTGGACGTATTTTGAAATTAACCGCTTGGATTACATCTGCCGCCGCCGTTATTTTGGCAGGTATTTTTATTTTTAAAGAACAACAACCTGCACCCGTTCACGAAAACGTAACTTACGAAGATTATGCTACTTACTCGCTTATCGAGTCGAGCAGCACTTACTCGCTTTGCGACTATTTTTACGACAACTCCACTGCGCAGGAGGTTACATATTCTGCCTCAGAGTTTGCCGATTACGGATTCCGCCTCACAGGTGATATGATTATAGAAGAATATTAATACAATTTATTATGAACTACCTAAGATACATATTATTTTCGTTAATGATGTTGGTTACTGCGCAAACCTTTGCCCAAAACGCCGACACCACCAACACTTGGGAGCAACGCAAAAAACAATACAAGGCCGACAAAATAGCGTATATATCTGCTGCAATGAATTTTACAGTAGAAGAGGCTCAAAAATTCTGGCCATTGTACAACAAATACGACGCAAAATACGACCAAGTATTCTGCCAACGCCGCCACGCCTACAACGGACGCACTCTTGAACAGATGAACGACAACGAATGTGCCGCCGCAATGGACAAACTCGGCGAACTTGATATGCTTGAAATGCAAATCCACCGCGATTACGAAAAAGAACTCCGTCAGTTGTTCCCTGCCAAATTTGTACTCAGATATTTTACCGCCGAAAGCGACTTTAAACGAAAGGCAGTTAATCGCCCCAAATTTCACGGACAGATTGGAACTGAGTACAAAAAACAATAATTGTTTAAGATTTTTTTAATGATTTAGAGTATTGGTTATTAAAATATTGTCGTACCTTTGCACAAAAATTAGACAATATGATTTCATTGTTGAAATATAAAACCGACTTTGAGATTTACTCAAAAATGAGTGCGGAAGAATTTGCTGATCTTCTGTTCAAAAGGCTTCGTCCTGAGTTTGAGGCAGCCTATATGAACGATCGTTGGCGTCACAACAATGAATACAGATTCAAAGGTACATTTATGCGCTTTATTTGGAATGGTTTTAACCGTTTCAACGGAGTTTTTGGAGGAAAACTTAAAGTAGAGAAAAACCAAGGACTCATTACCGTTCACAGCGAAATCAATTTTAAAGAAATATTTATACTTTGTTCTATTTTTAGTATTATCCCGCTTTTTAATTTTTGGGTTGACCCCACTTATCGTATTTTAACTGCAACAATTATTTGGTTAGTTTATATTGCTAATTTTATCATTTCTTTCGTACGAATAAATAGCTTTTACAAAAACGAAGTAAAGGAAACTTTTTTGAACAACGACGAAACAGTAGGGAAAAAACTGTTGTAGCAGCCAAGCAAACTTTATTTAACTCTCTCTCTTATGTTAAATATTAATAAATTGAACTCTTATGCTAAAAAAATTACTGCTTTCTATTTGTTTGTTGGCAACAGTATCAATAGCCGCTCATGCACAAATCATTCGCGACTCTCGTTGGGATGCTGAAGTGTTTGACCGCGCCAACACCGCCAAAGATGTTAGTTATCTTTCTGACGATGAAAAATCTGTTATTTGCCTCTGCAACCTCGCAAGATTAAACGGTACGCTCTTTGCCAATACCTACTTGCGCGACTATGTGGCAGAAAAATCTATCAAATCTGACTATGTTCAGACCCTTATCCGCGACTTGCAAAAAGTTCGCGATCTTCCTATGCTTATTCCCGACCTTGGTCTCTGCACTGCAGCTGCCAACCACGCTTCTGATATCGGACGCACCGGACGCACCGGACACAAATCCTCTGACGGTCGTGACCTTATCAAGCGTTTCGAAAAATATTTTGCCAACGGCACTGTATCTGAAAACTGCTCTTACGGCAAGGCTGCTCCGTTGGATATTGTAATGCAATTGCTTATCGACGACGGCGTTGAGAGTCTTGGTCACCGCACCGTAATGCTTTCAAAACAATATGGCGCAGTTGGCGTGTCTATTGCAAAACATTCCGTTTTTCAGTACAATTGTGTATTAGATTTATACGACTCGTTTCTATAAATCTTTTTAACTTTGTGGCGTAAACAAACGGATTATTAAGATGAATCAGAATTTACAGAAACTTAGACAATCTGTCTTAGAAGCCGGCGCCGATGCCTATATAATTTTCAACACCGACCCGCACTCTTGCGAATACGTTCCCGACGACTATTTGGTGGTGAAACAGTTGTGCGGATTTACCGGCGACAACGCCACAGTGGTGGTAACTCAGACATTTGCTGGATTGTGGACAGATTCAAGGTTTTACATTTCTGGAACTCAAGAACTTAAAGATTCCGGCGTAACGCTGATGAAATCTACCGAGTCTACGTTTGTTTCGTGGCTCAAATCAAATATAAAGAAAGGTGGTGTGGTGGCATTCGATGGCCGTTGCGCCACCGCTTCTGTTTATTTCGACATCGAAAAAAAGCTTACTCCGCTTGGCATCGTCCTCAACGAGAAATTGGACCTCACCTCGTCGTTCTGGCCCGACCGTCCTCAACCCAAAATCACTCCGCTGTATGTTTTGGACGAGGAGTATGCCGGACTTTCGGTTAAGGAAAAGATTGCCGAGGTGATTAAGAGAATAGAGGCTGAAAACGCCGACAAGCTGCTCACATCCGACCTTGCCGAGATAGCCTGGCTGCTCAACCTCCGCGCGTCGGACATCAACTACTGCCCTGTGTTCAAGGCATTTATGATTATCGGTCGCGACAATCTGCCCGTACTCTTTATCGACAAGAGCCGTATCAGCAAGGCTATCGACGAACTGCTCGACCGTATCGGCGTGCTTGTGTGCGCCTACGACCTTGTTTATACCGCCCTTGCCCACCTGCCCGATGGTACCTCGCTGCTTGTTGACATCAATTCGGCAAGCGCATACCTCTATCTTTCGGTCAACAAAAAATGCAAGATAATAGAGCGTCGCAGTCCGATACAGATGATGAAGGCGCAAAAAAACGAAACTGAAATAGCCAATATCCGCAAAACTATGGTGGTTGACGGTGTGGCAATGGAACGTTTCTTCTGTTGGCTTGAGCAACAATTATCGCAGTCGGCACGAGTAACCGAACTTGATGCTGCCGCCAAACTGTTGGAATATCGTAAGCAGGGCGACAAATTTATTTCAGAAAGTTTTGAATGTATTTCGGCGTTTAATCAGCACGCTGCAATGCCTCATTTTGCTCCCGGAGCTGATAATAATTTATTAATAGAAAAAGACGGTGTTTATCTTGTGGATTCTGGAGGACAATATTTCACTGGCACTACAGATTTAACCCGTGTGATACCCACCGGAAACTATTCTTCAGACTTTGCCGAGGATTATACTCTTGTGCTTAAAGCTATGGTAGATATATCGTTAGCTGTATTTCCTACCAAAAGCAACGGTGCTGCTATTGATGCTATAGGTAGAATAAACCTCTGGCGTTTTGGCAAAGATTTCGGACACGGCACAGGTCACGGAGTTGGGTTCTGTCTCAATGTGCACGAGCCTCCTGTGTCAATTTCGCCGGGAGCCTCCAAAGCATCGCTTTTGCCCGGTATGGTAACATCAAACGAACCCGGAATGTATATCGAAGGCAAATATGGTATCAGAATAGAAAATCTCTTATTGGTAAAACCATCTGAATTTGAGGGATTTAATTGTTTTGAAACTCTTACCCTTTGTCATATCGACACACGTCCGATTTTGAAGCACCTACTCAAAGAAGATGAGATCGAATTTATAAATAATTATAATAGTTTAGTCTTTGATAAACTATCGCCATATTTAAACGCCGAAGAAGTAAACTACTTACGTGAAAGAACTAAAAAGATATAAAAAGAAAAATTTTTTTGGTATTTTTTAGTAGTTTAAAAAAAAACATTACCTTTGCCGCCGAAACAATAAGACAAAGAACTATGGCAGAAAGTGTTAAAAATGTGCTGATAGTGGAGGACAATGAGTTTAATATGCTCTACCTTACCGAGGTGATGTCTTCATTCGATTTTAATCTGATATGTGCCACCAACGGATACGAGGCTGTAGCCAAAGCTCGCGAAAACGAAATTGCCCTTGTGCTTATGGATATGAAACTACCCGAAATGGGCGGGTTTGAGGCAGCAAAAGAAATTCGCAAGCTTCAACCAAATGCGGTAATTATTGCGCAAACAGCATATATGCTCGACTCTGACGCCGATATAGCTCAAAATATTTTTGACGGCTATCTTATAAAACCGATCAATAAAGACCAGTTGTCGCGTATAGTTGACCGCTATCTTACTGAAAAATAGTTACATTAAATTTGTTTATTGTTTTTTTGGGAAATATCAATTTTCGATAAACTTGATTCAAAAAATTGAATTTCAAAATATTATAAAGGCTATTTGACAACACAAAAAATTTTTTTAATTTTTTCATCAAAAAAAGATGAAAAAATTTGGATTTGTCAAAATTATGCCTTAGTTTTGCAACGAAGAATCTGATAAAGATTCTCTATTAAAAGTGAGTGTTATAATTTTTTTGAGTTAATAGTTTGATTTTAGGTTGTTATTTGTATCTGGAGTGTTGCAGTGATTGCAACACTCCTTTTTAACCAAAATCGAACGAAATTTAAGAAAGAAAATAATTTATTTTTCATAGTTTTGTTAGGTTAATTAGTTTGTTTTAGGTTAATTTTTGGTTTTAAAGAGAGTTCTCGTTCGGAGCTCTCTTTTTTTTATCCCTTTCTGATGCTTGCGTAATGATTTTTTTTCATTTTTTATAATATTCTTTGGTTTGCGGGCACAATCAATTTGTTTTTTTGTTAACTTTGCACACTGAGTAAGACAACAATATGAAGAGAATACTTATACTGCGACATGCCAAATCAGATTGGTCAGACGATAATGTTGACGACAAAGACCGTGTGCTCAACTATCGTGGCGAAAACGAGGCTAAAATTACAGCCAAGGTGATGCTGCAAAAGAACGTTTCCTTTGATGCCATAGTTTCTTCGCCTGCCGCCCGTGCTCTACAAACTGCCACCATTGTAAAAAAGATTACTAACTATCCAAAGGAAATTTTGGTTGAAGAGTGTTTTTACTTTTCTGATATGCGCAGAATACTTGCTGTAATTCGTCGTCTTGACAATCAAGTGGATAATGTTCTTATTGTTGGTCACAACCCGTTGTGGAGCAATTTGGTGCTACTTCTTGCTGGCAAACGTATGCTTATGGATACTGGTTGTTTGGCAGAGCTTGTGTCTGATATTGATTCGTGGGAACATTTTGATACTCACCAGTTTACTCTACAAAACTACATTAATCCCAAAGAAGTTAAAAAATGAGACACCTTTTTATATATGTTCTTGTTTTGATGGCAGCTTGCTTTGTGCAATGCGGCGAAAATGTCAACAACAATACTGACCACAATTCTGCAAACAATTTCGGCAACAACAACACAAAATCTGCCGATGCTCCTAAGTCATATTTTCGACTTGAAGTGGTGGCGCACAAACCCAATTCAGATGGTGTTTGTGGCGATGTGTATGATTTAAAAGTACTTGCCGACACCACTATAGTTCCCGATTCGGTACGATTTTTAGTTGACGGCGTTCAAGTGTCAGCGTTTTCTGCTGATACTCAGTATGTTCTCGATACTAAGAACCTTAGGGTAGGAGGTGTGCGACTTTCGGCAGAGGCTGTTTTAGGTGGCAAAACTGAATATTTGTCGGCATCGCTCAAATTAAAATCAGATATTGAACCGCGACGTTTGTCGTACAAGGTGGTGAAACGTTTTCCCCACGACCGCAGCGCATATACTCAAGGTTTGGTTTTTGACAACGGGGTAATGTACGAATCTACCGGACTTAATCGCAAATCATCGCTTCGCAAGGTTGCTTTTGAAAAAGGCGACATTCTGCAGAGCATTCCTCTTGGCGACGAATATTTTGGTGAAGGTCTTGCTATGGATGGCGACCGTTTGATACAGATCACTTGGAAAAATCACAAGGGATTTGTTTACGATAAACAAACATTCAACAAACTGCACGAGTTTAACATTTCTACCGAAGGTTGGGGTTTGGTGCTTCACAACGACACCCTGATACTTACCGACGGTAGCGAAAATCTCTATTTTATCGATAAAAACACCTTTAGCACCACCAAGATAATGCAGGTGTACGACAGCAACGGTCCTGTAACCATGCTCAACGAACTCGAAATGGTAGACAATTTGCTCTATGCCAATATTTATCAAACCAACCTTGTGGCTGTTATTGATTTGGCAACAGGCAAAGTGCTTAGATACATTGATTTTGCCGGACTACTTCCGCCCACAATGTATGCCGACGACACCGACGTGCTCAACGGTATAGCTTACGATTCAAAAAACAAACGTCTTTATGTTACCGGCAAGAATTGGCCGCAATTGTTTCAGGTTGACGTTAATTTTTGATGTATGAGGTAGAATTAAACACCGCAATTAAGTTTTCATCTTGATCTGTGATGCGAACTTCGTACCCCGCCACGGTTCTACGGCGATAAATTTCGGTGGCACGGGCAGTAAGCACTCCATTTTTTGCGGCTTTGATGAAACTTATATTGCACGAAAGAGCCACAGTCGGCACGCCGTAAGAATTTGAAGCGGCAGCAGCGGCAAGGTCTGCTAGAGTAAACAATGCGCCACCTTGAACAGTGCCTAATCCGTTGTAATGCTGTTCGTTAATAATCATTTTGGCAACAGCCGAACCTGTTTCTACGCTTTCGAGAGTAATGCCGTTGACTGTAGCAAACTTGTCTTTGCCTATTAATTGTTTGGTTTTTTCGATTAAATCTTCCATATATATAAGGTGTATTTTTTTATTTGTGGTAAAGGTAAAATAAAAAAATAAAAAACTTTGCTAGGAATAAAAAAAAATCTATATTTGCGACCGCAAATAAAATGCACAGATTGTAAAATTAAGATATTATAAAAGTACAAAATAAAAGAAGAACAAATGCAAAACAAAGGAGTAATAAGGTTATTAGCAATTCTCTTAGCCTTAGCGAGTTTGTATCAGCTTTCGTTCACTTGGGTCACCTCTCGTGTAAGAGGCAAAGCCGTAGAATACGCCAACGGTGACGAACTGAAGGAAGCGAAATACTTAGACTCTATTGGAAGTAAAGAAGTGTACAATTTTTTTTGGATTAGGAAGTACACTTACAAAGAATGTCTCGAACGCGAGCTGAATTTCGGTCTCGACCTCAAGGGCGGTATGAACGTCATCCTTGAAATTTCTGTTCCCGACGTAGTTGTTGCCTTGTCAAACAACAATCAGGATCCTGCTTTCGTCAACGCTTTGAGAAAAGCGAAGGAAGACCAGAAGAACAGTCAGGAAGATTTCATCACCCTTTTTGGAAAGGCTTTTGAACAGCTCAATCCCAACGACAAACTTGCTTCTATCTTTACAACAGAAACATTGAAGGGCAGGGTTAACTTCAACTCTACCAACGAACAGGTTATCGACGTACTCAAAGAAGAGAGCATCGCAGCCATCGACAACTGCTTTATGGTGCTTTCTACTCGTATCGACCGTCTTGGCGTGGTTCAGCCCAATATTCAGCGTATCAGCGGACAGACAGGTCGTATCCTCGTGGAGCTTCCCGGTGTTAAAGATCCGGAGCGTGTTAAAAAAATGCTTCAGGGTACTGCCAACCTCGAATTTTGGAAAACTTACGACGTTACCGAAATTTGGAGCCAGATGCGTGCAGCAGATGCCAAGTTGAAAACCTTGATCGATGCTGGTTTGGACATCAAAAATCCCGAAGGTCCTCTTACAACCGACACTGTTAAAGCCAACAACGATGTAGTTGTGGATGCTCAAACTGCTGAAGTAGACACTACCAAATCACTTTTGGATTTGAGCGACTCTACTCTTCTTACCACAACTGACACATCAAAGGTGGATCCCGCCAATATCACTATCGATCAATTGGCAAAACAGAATCCTCTCTTTGCTGTACTTCGTCCTATTACCGACAATCAAGGTAATCTTTACGGTGGTGCAGCTGTTGGTTTCGCACATTATGCCGACACCGCTAAGGTTAACAAATATTTGTCGCTTCCTCAGGTAGCCGACATCTTCCCCCGCGACCTTAAATTCCTCTGGTGTGTAAAATCACCTGAATGGGACAAAACTGGTAATTACTTCGAACTTGTGGCTATCCGCACCGACCGTGGTAATCCTTGCTTAACTGGTGAAGTTATCACCAATGCTCGTGAGGAGTTTGACGACCGTACTGGTTCGGCTCAGGTATCTATGACTATGAACGGTCAAGGTGCTAAAGAATGGGCTCGTATTACCAAAGATAATGTTAAACGTCAGATTGCTGTCGTTCTCGACAATTTGGTTTATTCATTCCCCACAGTTCAAAACGAAATCACAGGCGGTAACTCGCAGATTACCGGTAACTTTACAGTAGCTGAAGCAAAAGACTTGGCTACCATTTTGAAATCTGGTAAACTTCCTGCTCCCGCTAAAATTATTGAAGAAGAAATCGTTGGACCTTCGCTTGGTCAGGCTACTATCAACCAAGGTATGTGGTCGTTTATCGGCGCATTCATCGTAATCCTCCTTTATATGGTGGTTTACTACCGCAAGGCTGGTTTCGCTGCTTCGCTCGCATTGATATGCAACATCTTCTTCTTGTTTGGTGTGCTTGCATCTGTTGGTGCTGTACTTACCCTCCCCGGTATCGCTGGTATCGTTCTTACAATGGGTATGGCAGTTGACGCCAACGTGATTATATTCGAGCGTGTCCGTGAGGAACTTCACGCCGGCAAGGGTTTGAAACTTGCTGTAAAAGACGGTTATTCAAACTCTTACTCGGCTATCATCGACGGTAACGTTACTACAATTCTTACTGGTATTATTCTTTACATTTTTGGTCACGGTCCTATTCAAGGTTTCGCTACCACATTGGTAATCGGTATTCTTACCACCTTGTTCTCGGCTATTTTCATCACTCGTTTGATTTTCACCTTCTTCCTCGAAAGAGACAAAGAAATCACTTTCTGGAGCAAGTGGAACGAGTTTGCTATGAAAAATACCAAAATCAACTTTATCGATGGTCGCAAGACATTCTTCTTGATTTCTGGCGTAGTAATCGTTCTCGGTATCGGTTCTATGGCAATTAAAGGTTTCGATAAAGGCGTTGACTTCCTCGGTGGACGTACATACGTTGTTAAATTCGACCAAACAGTTGCTACCAACGCTGTTGCTTCTACTCTTGCTGCAGACTTTGGTTCTGCACCTTTGGTAAAAACATTTGGTAGCGACAACCAAGTAAAAATCATTACCAAATACCGCATCGACGACGAAGGCGAAAATGTTGACACTGAAATTGAAGCTATCCTCTACAACAAATTGCTTCCATTCTTCAAAAATGCTTCTATCTCTAAGGAGCACTTTATGCAAGGATTTATATTCGATGCCAACGGTAATCCTCAGTTAACAGCCGACAACTCTAAAGAAACTTTCGGTTTCCAGAGCTCGTCGAAAGTTGGACCTACCATTGCCGACGATATTATGTACTCGGCTATCTTGGCTATCGTATTTGCTCTGATTGTGATGTTTATCTACATCTTCATCCGTTTCCACAAAGGTTCATACGGTATCAGTGCTACAGTAGCTCTCTGCCACGACGTTTTGTTCGTGCTCGGTATCTACTCGCTGTTTAGCTCAGTAATGCCTTTCTCTATGGAAATCGACCAGTCGTTTATCGCAGCCATCCTTACAATCGTGGGTTACTCTATCAACGATACCGTGGTTGTATTCGACCGTATTCGTGAGTTTGTTGGACTCCATCCCAAGAGCACTCTCAAGGAGAATATGAACGGTGCTATCAACTCTACTTTGAGCCGTACCGTTAATACATCACTTACCACATTCTTCGTATTGTTGGTAATCTTCATCTTTGGTGGTGAGGTAATCCGTGGATTTGTATTTGCCCTCTTGCTCGGTACTGTTGTAGGTACATACTCTTCGGTATGTATAGCATCTCCGCTTGCATACGAGATTATGAGCCGCAAAGAAGGCAATCCCGAAAATGAAAAGAAGTAAACATTTTTTTTCATGATTAATAGTAACGCTTGGCATTTTTTTGCCAAGCGTTTTTTTTTATTCAAAAATTGCTACCTTTGCATAAAACAAGTTGGCACAAGATGATAGTATTAGACAATATACACAAGAGTTTCGGACCGTTGCCGGTTTTGCGAGGAATTAATCTCGAAATTGGTGAAAGTCAGATAGTTTCGATTGTTGGCGCAAGCGGTGCAGGCAAAACCACACTCTTGCAGATTGCAGGCACTCTGCTTAAGCCCGACCAAGGTAGCGTGGTGATATCGGGAGTGGATGTAAATACGCTCAAACCCAAACAGTTGGCAGAGTTTAGAAATAAGAGCATAGGTTTTGTGTTTCAGTTTCACCACCTTTTGCCCGAGTTTACTGCCATTGAAAACGTTTGCATTCCAGCTCTGATTGGCGGAATGAACCGAGTAGATGCTGAAAATAAAGCTAAGGAACTTCTTGGATTTCTTAATCTTAGTGAGCGTCTTACTCACAAACCTACTGAATTGTCGGGCGGTGAGCAACAGCGTGTGGCTATTGCCAGAGCCTTGGTAAACGACCCCGATGTGATTTTTGCCGATGAACCTTCGGGAAACTTAGACAGCAAAAATCGTGAAGAATTGCACACTCTTCTGTTCAGCCTTCGCGATACCTTTAAGAAAACATTTGTGATTGTAACTCACGATGAGAATTTTGCCGATAGAAGCGATCGCATTATTCGTATTCAAGACGGAATGATAATTGACAATTGATAGTTGACAATTGACAATTGATAATTTATTGAAAAATTGTAATTTATGATGATATGACTGAGGTTGAGTTGAAGGAATTTTTGGATGAAAAGTATTATCAGTATAATACGCCTGAGTTTATCGATAGCGACCCGATACAGATTCCGCACTCGTTTACAATGCGTGAGGATATTGAAATTTCGGGTTTTCTTGCTTCTACCATTGCGTGGGGCAATCGCAAAATGATTGTG